>LGHA01000144.1 GCA_001508595.1 Anaerolineaceae bacterium 46_22
AATTGTGTTGAAGGTCAGAGAAAACCATCGAGTTGTTAGTTTATCCTTCGCCCTAGACACTAAATTATTGGGGTCAGTTGTCTCATTATTATAGACACAAAGGGGAACGCTTAATCTACGACGCTATATTTCCAATACGAAATTTGCGTTCAACGCCAATTTGAGATTGCCACGCTCCGTCGTTGAGCGCACCAACAAAGGTCAATACCCAATGGGGGGGCGCGGGAATGAACCGCCCACCCTTGCCACAATATCACCATTATCGGTTAGAATTAGGTTGTTCTTTTCTTAATTTAGGAGGTTCTTATGTTTCAATTAAAATTCACTCTCAAACATATCAAACCGCCGGTCTGGCGACGCGTGCTGGTTTCAGAAGACATGAACCTGCTGCAGCTGCATGATCTGATCCAGGCTGTTTTCGGCTGGTGGGATTATCACCTGCATCTATTTGAGATTGCAGGTATGGAATTTGTCAACACGCAGGATTGGGAAGAAGATGGCGAACAATATCAAGATGACGGCCGGGCGAAGCTGGGCGATCTCATCCCAAGATTCGTCCCTGAAGGCGGTAAATTCATCTATATCTATGACTTGGGAGATTATTGGGAGCATGAGATACGGGTGGAAAAAATTCTGCCGGATAGCGATCAGCAAAAGACGCCCATGCTTTTGGCAGGTCGCCGAAGTTGCCCGCCGGAAGATGTGGGTGGCCCTTGGGGATACGAAAATTTTCTGGAAGCGATTCGAGATCCCCGGCATCCGGAGCATGATTCTTTCCTGGAATGGATCGGCGGAGATTTTGACCCTGAAGACTTTGACCTTGAAGCGACCAATCGCGATTTGGCAAGGCGGATACGCCAAGCTCATCTTGAGAGAAATTCTTCGTGGCCAATAGGCCCATTTTATGCAAATTTCATGTCCGTGGTGCGCAGTGACTGGACTCGTTCAATCCGAAGTGAGGATCGGATTGTAGCCCGTGAACTGCCATTGCGCCGAGATATGGTCACCCTTCTAACATACTTGCTCGAACATAATGTCAAGGGCACAAAGGCGACCGGCAATTTTCCCCTTAAGCATGTGCGCGCCATCACGGCGGATTTTGTGGATCCGCCGGAGTTGGATCTTAAAATTGGGGAGCGTGTCTTTCAACTGCGCACTGAAGACGAGGTGCTTTCATTGAAGCACTTGCATATTTTGGCTTGTGTGGCTGGGCTGATCCACGGGGGTGAGAATATGCGCTGGGATATGTTGGAACAGGGCGAGGTCTTTCTGTCGCTGGCGCCGGAAGAGCAGGTGTGGTATCTGGTTAAAATTTGGTTTGGTAGTTTTAACTGGCTTTATGAATATTATTCGGAGATTGACGTGAATTTTAATGCCTTAAAAGAAAGTGTGATTGATGTTTTGCTAGATTACCCATCAAACACGGATGTCTCCATAACGGACTTTGTGTTGGATATTAAAGCACGGCTGGTGATGGATTTGGGTGGGCATGATATTGACAGTGGACAAGAACAATGGCGCCGGTTTCTTGAAATAGTGGTCGTTGACCCACTTGCTGACTTTGGATTCTTGGAGCGGGTGGAAGATGTCGAATTTATTGGATTGTATGAATTTACAGAACTCAAGGCACTACGTCTGACACGTTTTGGTCAAGGGTTGCTGCCCTATTTAGGTTCCCGACGCTGACGTTCAAAAGGTTGAGTTGGGGATGTGCACACCTTTTTTGTGGGCACCAATAACCTCGCGTGTTTGATTTTTGATTCGTAGAAAGTCACCGTGCACCCTGCCGTGAATTATTCCCCATTTCCCCCCATTACTGGGTAAAATGGAGGGCGTGTGTTCAAGTCAGATTGCGCCACGCCTGTCCTATGCGCAATCCACCATTTACCATCTACCAATCACCAATCACTTCCTAACCGAAGTTTGAAAGGAACAACATTTCATGCCCGTTATTACAAAAGAACAAGTCCTGGGTGCCCTCAGCACCGTTATGGATCCCGAATTGAATAAAGACCTGGTCACCTTGAAGATGATCAAGGATATGCAGGTGCAGGATTCCAAGGTCGCCTTCACCATTGAGCTGACCACCCCCGCCTGTCCATTGAAAGCACAAATAAAGCAAGATGCTGAAAATGCGGTCATGGCACTTGATGGCGTCGAATCGGTGGATATTACAATGGGAGCAAGAGTTCCCAAGGATGAAAAAATTAAGGATTTATCTATAAAAAACATCATCGCTGTTGGTTCTGGCAAGGGTGGGGTTGGTAAATCCACAATTGCGGTCAATCTGGCGGTGGCATTAGCAAATTGTGGTGCCAGCGTTGGGTTGATGGATGCTGACATATACGGACCCAATGTCCCAACCATGATGGGTGTTGAAGGCTTACCGCCGACCCCGCAAAATATGAAAATTCAACCAGCAATGGCATACGGTGTTAAGGTGATGTCCATTGGCTTTATGGTCACCCCAGGGCAGCCCTTGATTTGGCGCGGCCCCATGCTCCATTCCGCAATCAAACAATTCTTAATGGATGTTGATTGGGGTGAGCTTGATTACCTGATTGTGGACCTGCCACCTGGAACCGGGGATGTTCAGCTTTCATTAGTCCAGACTGTTCCCTTGAGCGGTGGTGTGATTGTGACTACGCCCCAGCAGGTTTCTTTTGATGATGCTGCCCGTGCTGTATCCATGTTTAAAAAGATGGATGTTCCCATTTTGGGCATTATCGAGAATATGAGCTACCTTGAAATGGAAGATGGCTCACAGCGGCGAATTTTTGGAGAAGGCGGTGGTGAAAACCTGGCGCGTATGGCAGGAGCACCGCTTTTGAGCAATATTCCGATTGATGAGAATATTCGCGTTGGCGGTGACCAGGGTGATCCAGTGGTAATTGCAATGCCTGACTCTCCAGGAGCAATAGCAATGGAAGCCCTTGCCCAAGCCATTGCTGCTCGAATGAGTATGGAGATCTATCAATAATTCGCAGATTAGCTGCGTGTTATAATACTCTCATGACTCAAAACAATATTATTGGTGTTCAATTTGAAGAAGTCGGGAAGATCTATTACTTTGATGCTTCCCGCTATCCTGATTTAAAAGTCGGCGACCCGGTTGTTGTCCGCACAAGCCGCGGACTTCAATTGGCAACGATTTCCCAGGTCAGAATCGACGTTGACGATCTGGAATTTAATTCATTTAAATCCGTTGAGCGACCCGCAAGCCCCAGGGATTTATTACAGAGGAAAGCGCTGTCGATACAGGAAGAAGAAACGAAAGAGCAAATTCGTAACTATTTTATAGAAAATAATTTAAGTGCGGTAAAAGTCGTTTCTGCTGAGTATTCACTGGATGGGAACCGCTTATTTGTGCTGATTAATAGTGAATCATCAATCAATTACAACATCAAGCGCGTCCACCAGGATATTCAAAAGATGTTGAAGGATGTACAACTTGAACTTCGACAGATTGGTCCCAGGGATGCAGCAAAATTGATTGGTGGCATGGGCGCTTGTGGTATGGAAACCCGGTGCTGTGCAAAATTCCTGACTGAATTCAGCTCGATTTCGATTCGTATGGCAAAAACACAGGATATTTCTCTGACCCCGTCTGAAATTACGGGTATGTGCGGCCGACTACGCTGCTGTTTGATGTACGAATATGATCAATATGTTGAAGCGATTAAA
>LGHA01000145.1 GCA_001508595.1 Anaerolineaceae bacterium 46_22
GGGTGCGATTCTGAGCCGACCCACACAGCCCGGAGCATTTGTGGATCGATACCAGCGCGGGCAAGAGCATTGCGCGCTGCCTCAATCGACATGGTGATCACATCCTCGTCCAGGCCTGCCACAGCCTTCTCTTTGACCGGACCTGGCGTTGCCTGACCGGTCCAAATACGGGATATCTCCGTACTGGGTAGTCGATAGCGCGGGATGTAAGCACCATATCCAATAATCCCGACATGGCGAGATGGTTTATTGACAATGTCCTTTATGCCCTTCTGGTCGTCCATCATGCTATTTACTCCATTCTTCTAAAATAGACTGCGCATGGTCAATCCGAATGATCTTATCTGCAACAAGCCGCTCGGCTAATTTATCAATTTGATCGTCCTTTGCCCCGGCAGCGACAGCCACCTGCCTTGCATGCAGACTCATATGCCCCTTTTGAATGCCCTCCGTCGACAGCGCGCGCAGGGCTGCTAAATTTTGTGCCAAACCTACCGACACCATCACCTCAGCCAGTTCCCGAGCTGATTTCACACCCATCAAACGCAAACAGGCTTGTGCAGCAGGATGCACCCGTGTGGCACCCCCGACGGTTCCAACCGCCATGGGCATTTCCAAAGTCCCCACCAAGTCACCCTCCGAATTCGTCCCCCAGATGGAAAGGCTGGTATAGCGCCCATCCTTTGCAGCATAGGCATGTGCCCCTGCTTCAATAGCGCGCCAATCATTACCCGTCGCAATCACAATTGGGTCAATCCCGTTCATAATCCCCTTATTATGTGTTGCCGCCCGGTAGGGGTCAGCAGCCGCAAAAGCCCAGGCATCCAGGATGCCATCCCGCACTTCAGGGCCGCTGAAGTCATCAAAAGCCAGGTCATCTGTCCGGATGGTCACCCAGGCTCGTGCTAATCGACGATCTGCCAGGTTGGATAGAATTCTCAAAAGCACCTTGCCGCCGGTAATACTTTCCACCCTGGAAGCCAACCGCTCAACAGCAGTGTTGACGGCATTGGCACCCATTGCATCACGCACATCATAGATCAAATGCGCAACCAGGAACGGACCGCGCGGCGAGTCCGGAATTATTCGAACTTCAAAATCTCGCGGGCCGCCACCCAGGGAGGTCAAAAGGGGGTCAACCTGGCTAACTTCTTCCAGGAGGGTGTCTTTTTCAGCCAAAAGCTTCATACGAGCGGATGCAGGGTCATCGAGGTTGATGATCTGCATCTGCCCGATCATCTCCGGTGATGTTGTGTGTGCAAAAAATCCACCAGTCCTGGCAGCGAGTTTAGCCATATAAGAGGCACCGGCAACGATCGAGGGTTCCTCCACAGCCATTGGTACGGATACATCTTTGCCATTAACCTTAAAATACCGTGCAATACCCAGGGGCAGGCTGAAGATCCCAACAACATTCTCAATCATGTGCTCGGCATCCTGCGCAGACAATCCCGCTTCTCCGCTCAGGATTTTCGCATCGTATACCGAAATGCCCGTTTCATCGATCAAACGATCCAGCCGTTCATCCCGGGTCATCTGAT
This sequence comes from Anaerolineaceae bacterium 46_22, assembly GCA_001508595.1. GTDB lineage: Bacteria > Chloroflexota > Anaerolineae > Anaerolineales > Anaerolineaceae > Brevifilum. The sequence goes on from LGHA01000145.1 coordinate 1,542, forward strand.
AAAATTTTTCTTCATTTTTTGGTGTAGTTGACATAAAAACACACTCCTTTTCGTCTATTTTAATCTCAAATCCTGGAATCAAACAAGCTCAAGAAACAAGACCTGTTAATATATACCGGATTCACCCTCCCAAAAGCTATCAAATTTCCTGTTATTGTAAAAAATGACATCCTTTTGGATTAAACTCACCGATAAAACACCGCACTGCGCCATTGGAGATCATTTCGAGGTAAAATTAGCGAGCCATGAAAGCCGCTGACACACTATCTTGCGAACAATTAGAAGAAAGACTTGCCGCATTGCATCAAGCCAGTCTTGAACTTGTTCAGGACATATCCATTGATTCCCTGTTACAAAAGATTGCGCGGATTGCCATAGAACAAGCCGGCGCAAAATTTGCCGCGATCGGCGTGCGAGGTGATAACGGCGGTAAAGAACGTTTCATCACCGTCGGGATGGCTGGCGACAGGATCGAAAACCTTCCAAACGCCCCTCGTGGTTTGAGCATGCTGGACGTCATCGCAGAATCAGATGGTCCAATCCGGGTGGAGTATATTCAAAAAGACTACCAGCAGGCTGGACTTTTTACTGAAGAACCTCAAATGACCGCCTTATTGGGCGTGCCCATACGATTAGGTGAACGCCGATTAGGGCAAATCTATCTGACGGATAAAGCAGCAGAAAAAGCCTTCACCCCGGACGATGAACAGGTGATCGAGACACTGGCTTCCTATGCCGCGGTTGCGATTTCAAACGCACGCTCTTACAATGCCCTCCGGGAGAGGGACCGCGCACTGACACGCCGCAACCAGGACCTTGCCCTGCTTAACAACCTTGCTTCTGCACTCGCTTCGATCACCGAACAGGATGAGCTTTTGAAAACAGCCCTGGATCGCGTGATGAATTACTTCAATCTCAATACGGGGGAGATCTACCTGAAGGAGGAAGATCAAAACAGCCTTCAGAATGTTATTCATCGGGGCGAGAGCATCAAGCGAATCTGGTCCATGGATCGGTTTACGCTGGGTGAATCGCTGATTGGTAAAACAGCGCAAAACGGACAGCCCATTTTGGTAAACCTTCCTTACGAAGAAGATCAATATCTCAATAATCAAAGCCTGGTTGAAAATAAGATCAAACAAATTGCCTGTTTCCCGCTCACCAGCCGCAGTGAAGTTCTGGGGGTTATCAGCATTGCCACCCACCAGGAACAAGAACTGGATGATATGGATCAGCAATTACTCTCTTCCATTGCCTCTTGGGTTGGCACAACGCTCGAAAACGTCCGGCTGAACATTCAGGGACGACGCCTTGCGGTTCTTGAAGAACGTGAGCGGATCGGTATGGACCTGCATGACGGGGTTATCCAGTCGATTTATGCAGTCGGGCTGACCCTTGAACACGCCCGCCTGCTCTTAGGAGAAGAACCGGAACAAACCAGGAAACGCATTAACCAATCCATTGAAGACCTTAACAGCACGATTCGGGATTTACGGGCATTTATCATGGATATGCGCCCCCGACAATTGTATGAAGAAAACTTGATGGAGGGCTTACAACGCCTTGTCAACGAATTCCAGGCAAATTCACTGGTTGAAACCACACTCAATGGGCCGTCAGACGGCTTAGAAAATTTACCCGATGCCCATGCCATCGCCTTATTCCACATCTGCCAGGAAGCCTTAGCCAACATCGCCAAGCATGCACAGGCAAGCAAAGTGGAGATCCTGGTTTGGACGACAACAGACCGCGTATTAATGGAAGTTCAAGATGATGGGCGCGGATTTGACCCGGGACAGGTGCGCGTCACCCTGGGTCACGGCATTTCAAATATGCAGACCCGGGCACGCAATGTGGGCGGCGATCTCGAGATTACAACGGAACCTGGAGAGGGCACCACCATTATGGCATGGATGCCATACACAGCAGAACATCAAAAGAAGGGCTTTGACTGAAGCATGAGTGAGCCGCATAACATGGAAAAAGCAGCCCTGCGGGGTGAACCCTCCTATGTATGGCGTGATGGGCAGCAGCGCCGATTACAAATGATCATCGATGCAGCAAGTAAACGTCTGAACGGCAAGGTGCTGGTTGACGGCTGCGGCCTCGGCATGTACCTGCATCACCTGGCGGCTTCAAGAGGCAAAAACAAGAGCATCCTGGGTGGTGAACGGCGTGGGAGAAGCACTGCCATTCCCGTCAAACAGCTTCGACCTGGTTTTGAGCCATGAAGTCCTGGAACATGTTCAGGATGATCAGGCTGCAATCAAGGAAATTGTTCGAACCTTATCCCCTGGTGGACGGCTGGTTTTATTTTGCCCTAACCGGGGTTACCCCTTTGAAACACACGGCCACTATTGGCGAGGTCAGTACCATTTTGGGAACACGCCTTTGATCAACTATTTACCCAGATTCTGGCGAGACAAACTCGCCCCCCATGTGAATGTCTATACTCGGGGAGATCTTGCGAAATTATTTGAAGGTTTACCGGTTAAGTTCATCGAACGCAGGACGGTCTTTGGGGCTTACGACAACATCATCGCCCGCAAGCCCAAAATAGGGAAATTTCTCCGCAGCCTTTTACAATGGCTCGAAAGAACACCTTTGCAGGTCTTTGGCTTATCACATTTTTGGGTCGTGGAAAAAATATAGGAAAACTGAACCAAAGCAAGCTGAGAAGTCATGGACACCCATTCTAATATTTTTTAAACATATTTTTGACGGATTTTTAATACGCATTTCTTAAATTAAATGTGTAATTGTTCAATACTAATGATGAATGGAGGAAAAGATGGCCAATTTAATTCGACGTGATCCTATTCGTGATTTGCTTTCTTGGAACCGTTCAATGGAGCGTATGATCAATTCTCTCTATGATGATGGTGAACTCGGTTTCGGTGAACCATTGAACTTGCGGCTCCCCCTTGATGTCATCGAAAATGATGACGAGTTTGTTGTCAAAGCCAATGTGGCTGGCATGGATCCCGACAATTTGGAGATCACCTATACAGATAACAATCTTTCTCTGAAGGGTGAAATCAAAAATGAATATGAAGAGGGTGAGGAAGGCCGCTATCACATCCGCGAACGCAGATACGGTACCTTCCAGCGCACCATCTCGATGCCCGGTTCAGTCGATGTGGAAAATATCCAGGCTGAAACCGAAAACGGCATCCTGATGATTCACCTGCCTAAAAAAGAAGAAGTCAAACCACGCCGCATTGAAATCAAAGGCGGAAAAAAGCAAAACGTCATTGAAGGCAAATCAAAGAATAAATAATCACAAACACTGATATAAATTAAAAAAGGCGGCTGAAACATGCCGCCTTTTTGCTTTAATTTATTATGCTTGGAAATGGGAGTGCCGAAGGGAGTAAGCGAATCTCGTACAACACAGGCCAGCGTTTCCCGGTGACGAATAATCGGCCGCTTTCCGGGTCATAAGCAATACCGTTCAAGACATCTGTCTCCGGGGTCCGCAGCACCTCTGGCAGAATTCCACTCAAATCTATCCAACCAAGAACCTCACCCGTGGTTGAGTCAATCCGAACGATATAATCTGTCTGCCAGATATTAGCATAAATTTCACCCCTGATGTATTCCAATTCATTCAAACGCACAATTTCTTTTCCCATGAAGGTCACTTCAAGCGTCTCCATTGTTTGCAGCGTGGTTGGATCAAGGAAGTAGAGATTGTTGGTGCCGTCACTCATGATCAAGTGCTCGCCGTCATGGGTTAATCCCCAACCTTCAGTCTGGTAGTCAAATTGATCTAATAATGAAAATTCATCCAAATCATAAATGAATCCGATCCCCTCGCGCCATGTTAACTGGAAGAATCGATCTTTATACAGCACCAATCCCTCGGCAAAGTATTCCTCAGATAAATCAACCTTTCTCAACACCTCACCGGTTTCAAGGTCAACCTGCCTCAAGGAAGATCTGCCGTATAAACCAGTGCTCTCATATAAATAGCCTTCGTAAAACACCAAACCCTGGGTAAAAGCCTGGGGGTCATGTGGGAAGACATTCAGGACTTCATAGGTCATCACGGGAGTGAATGCTTCAGTGGGTATCGCTGCCGGAGACGGTGTAAATGCTGAAGTAGGTGTGAATGCTACAATAGGTGCAAAGGATTCGGGAATAGCATTTGGTATATCTTCATTGTCCAGAAAGACGATCAACAAGACTGCACCAGTGATCACAAAAGCGAGCAGAAGTAATCTTCTACCTTTTTTCCGGACGCCTTTACGGTTTTCATTATGATCACGCATATCTAATACCTATTTCAGCAGAGACAGGAAATATTAAATTGAAGAGTTAATCGATTATATCAAAGATGCGTAGGGTGGGTTGGGGAAGAATATTTCACAACCATAAGCAATAATGATGCAATTCTCATCAACTTTAACCAAGCAATTTGAAGACCAACCCACCACAATGATTACCCTTTCTAGAATGGTGGGTTGG
>LGHA01000146.1 GCA_001508595.1 Anaerolineaceae bacterium 46_22
TATTTTTCTGCACAATACTGCATCATCTCTGCCCGGCGGTCATCCTGGAAGTCCAGGTCAATATCAGGCATGTTAACACGTCCCTGTTGAAGGAAACGCTCAAACATCAAATCGTGTTCAAGGGGGTCAATCAGGTTGATATCCAGGGCATAAGCCACCAGTGAGCCAGCTGCTGAGCCGCGGGCATTGTACCAAATGCCCCGCTCCTTGGCGTACTGGCATAAATCCCAAACAATCAGGAAGTATGCGTCAAATCCCATATCATGGATAACGTCCAGCTCATAACCCAGCCGCTCCTGGATTTGTGCTTCCTTAACGTTCTCACCGTAAATGCGCTCTAAACCCGCTTCACAAAGATGCCGTAAGTAGGATTGAGTTGTAAATTCCTGCGGTACGGTGAATAAGGGCAAATGATAACCTGTTGGGGTCAGATCAACATTGCATCTTTCTGCGATCTTTAAGGTATTTTCAATTGCCCCCGGTATGCTGCCGAACAGGGATTGCATCTCCTCTGGCGTGCGCAGGTAATAACTGTCATCATCCATGCGCATGCGGTCCGGGTCCGCCAGGAGGCTGCCTGTTTGGATCGCCAGCAGGATATCCTGGAGCTTTGCATCCTCTTTGTTGATGTAATGCACATCATTGGCAGCAACAAATTGAACGTCATGTTCCTTGCCGAGGTTGACCAGGCGTTGATTGAGCTGCGCCAGGCCTTTGATATTGTGTGACTGCAGCTCGATAAAGAATCGGTCCCGACCGAAAACATCCAGGTACCAGCGCAAATATTTCTCAGCCCGTTCCTGGTCATTATTGTAGAGTGCACGTGGAATTTGCCCGGAAAGACAGCCCGATGTCGCAATCAAGCCTTCGTTGTGCTGCTTGAGAAAATCAAGGTCGATCCTTGGGCGATAATAAAAGCCTTCCAGCTGTGAAGCTGAGGCGATCTTTAATAAATTTTGATAACCGGTCATGTTCTCTGCCAGGAGGAGCAGATGCGCTGCTCGTTTATCGCGATGCGGCTCACGATCGGTCATTTTGCGGGGTGCCAAATACGTCTCCAACCCGATAATTGGCTTTATCCCGGCAGCCACTGCTGCATTAAAGAACTCCACTGTCCCAAACATGGTGCCATGATCCGTCAAAGCCACGGCTGGCATGCCCAATTCTTTGACGCGCGCAACCAGAGGTTTAATCTTACTAAAACCATCTAAGATGGAATAGGTTGAGTGGACGTGAAGATGAACAAATGACATATCGATAATTGTTTTCGTGTACCGGTTAAAAATTGCGCCCTAATACTGGTGACAGGACGCATTTATATAATGTATTATAGCATGCAGAAAATTTGAGCAAAGGGGATTAGCCTTAAAAACCAGCGTTTTTTAAGAATGTAAAAAATCGGACTTGTTTCCTCCAAGTATTGATTGTTGAATGACCGATATAATGCCATATCTGGAAACAATGGCATTTATTATTTTAGATGCTATCTTATTTGGAATTTTAAACAAAAAAGCGAAGTGTTTTACCACTTCGCTCAATATTTGTTTTGCTTATTTAATTCTGATTGATCATCACAAAAATAAATGGATTACGGTTGATCTCCTGGTACAGGTAGGATTTTAGCGATCGAAGGATATCCCTTTCCAAATTACCGTTGCTGTTCTGAACGGCTTGTCTTATCCGTTTTTGAAGTTCACCCATCATTTCATCCAATTCTTCGGGAAGCATGAAGCCTCGTGAAAGAACCTCTGGATTGCCAATTAATTTGCCGTTATTTCTGTCAATAGTTATATTGACAACCAAAACGCCGTCACGCCCAAGGGATTCACGTTCGCCGACGATGCTGCGGTCAACATCCCCTACGCCGGTGCCATCCACGAAGATGTAATCTCCGGGGATGCGCTCACCAAGCCGCATTTCACCATCGACAAATTCAATGATTTGCCCATTCTCAACGACAGCAATATTCTCTTTTGGAATACCTGCTTCTTCTGCAAGTTTAGCGTGCTGTTTCAACATGCGCAGTTCGCCATGGGCAGGAATTACATACTTTGGCCGGACAATGTGCATTAGAAGTTTAATCTCTTCCTGGCTGGCGTGCCCGGAAACATGCACCGGTGCAATTGATTCGTAAATCACATTCGCACCCTTGCGGAAAAGCTGATTGATGGTCTCATATACGGGTTCTTCGTTCCCGGGGATGGGATAGGAGGAGAATACAATCGTATCCCCTTCGCGTACATCAAACTTGCGATTGGTCCCACGCGCCAGGCGCCCCATAATGGATCTTGGTTCGCCCTGTGAGCCCGTCGCCATGATAACAACCTGGTTATCCGGCATTGAAAGTGATTTTTCAAGAGAAACGACCAGCCGCTCTGGAAAATCAACATAGCCCAGCTCGCGAGCCATTTTCATATTGTCCACCATGCTCCTGCCTGTGAAGGCGATTTTTCGCCCATGTCGTTCTGCTGCGTTCACAACCTGCTGCATGCGCGAGATCAAAGAGGCGAAGGTGGCAACCAGAACACGCCCTTCAGCATTTTCAAAGACCTGGTCAAAACCATCATCAATGATCCGCTCCGATGGGGTCCAACCTGGCTTTGTGGCATTGGTTGAATCGGATAGTAAAGCCATCACACCACGCTCTGAAAGCTCTGCTAATTTGGCGTAATCTGTTGGGCGGTTATCTACCGGTGTATTATCAAATTTATAATCACCAGAGTGCACGACAAGCCCAGCAGGGGATTCTATGCCTAAGCCTACAGCGTCCGGGATGGAATGGCATACGTGGAAAAAGTCCACATGGAAAGACCCGATTTGCACCCGGTCGCCTGCATTAATCGTTCGCAAGTCGGCTTTACCAGACAAACCATAACGGTTGAGCTTTACCTCAATCAAGCCGCGGGTTAACGGTGTTGCGTAAATCGGTGCACTGACGTGTTCCAGTAAATGGTGGATAGCACCGATATGGTCTTCATGACCATGGGTAAAGATGATGCCGCGCACCTTGTCTTTTTTATCTTTTAAATAATGTTCAAAATCGGGGATGATATAGTCAATACCGATCATGTCGTTTTCAGGGAACATGATGCCCGCATCAACAATCAAGATATCATTCTTGTATTCATACAGGGTCATATTCTTCCCAACTTCACCTAAGCCCCCGATTGGGATAATTCTTAATATTTTTTTGTCACTCATTCTATTTTTCCTTTTGTACTCCTATGTACACTAATAACTTGTGGTTAATTAATTTCTAAATTTACAAATGGGTTATTCCCATTGAAAGTCAATTTATTATGAAATGTTTCCGGTTTTTTCAATTAAAAACGCCCTGCGGCTTTCAGGCCGGTCAGGGCGAAATACTGCTGTCTATAAAATCAGTCAATAATTCCAAAATCTTACCAGTGGCCGAAATCGGCCGAAAACCTTTCACACTTCAGTATGGGATTGTAGCACCCGCAAGGAGCAAAGTCAATTATTGGGGAGAACATTAATTTTATTCTGATAATCGTTGGCGAACAGGCATGGATTTTAGCGAAATTTGCTTAAATTTTCATTTTTAATGTGCTATAATGATTTTTCAAATGGCCCTCTAGCTCAATTGGTAGAGCAGTTGACTCTTAATCAATTGGTTCGGAGTTCGAGTCTCCGGAGGGTCATT
>LGHA01000011.1 GCA_001508595.1 Anaerolineaceae bacterium 46_22
CGCGTTTTATGGGATTGAACCATCAAAAAAGCATAAAAATGACACAAGACGCCCCACTTTCAAACAGAGCACACCCTTTTTTCAGTAGACTCATTAAACCTTTGATTAATTAATCGATTCCAGGGAGCAAAGACATGGCGGTAGATATATCGCAAGTTCTTAAATTGGGCTACAAGTTAAAGTCCAATCTCAACCGCGTCATTATAGGTAAAGAACGCACTGTTGCGCTAACTGTCATTGCAGTTTTGAGCCAGGGTCATATCTTAATTGAGGATGTCCCGGGTGTTGGAAAAACGATGCTGTCGCGCAGCCTTGCGAAATCACTTGGATGCAGTTTTAAGCGTATCCAGTTCACCCCTGATATGCTTCCAAGTGATGTTACTGGTGTCTCAATTTACAATCAAAACACACGAGAGTTTGAATATCGTCCAGGTCCGCTCATGGTTCAAATTGTGTTGGCAGATGAGATCAACAGAGCAACACCCAAAACGCAATCGGCTTTGCTTGAAGCGATGGAAGAACGTCAGATTACTGTTGATGGCACAACCTATAAACTGCCAGCGCCATTTATGGTGATGGCTACCCAGAATCCCATTGAATATGAAGGGACATTCCCACTGCCAGAAGCGCAGCTGGATCGGTTTTTAATGCGAATTGACCTGGGTTATACATCAGCAAGCAATGAGATCAAAATTCTTGAACAACAAAGATTGGTTCACCCCATTGTAGAATTGGAGCCGGTTTTAGAGGTTGAAGAAATCCTTTATGCTCAGGAAGCCATTAAACAGGTTCACGTATCTGACCCAATTAAAAAATATATTGTTGAGATTGTACGGAAAACAAGGACGCATCCAGAAGTATTCTTAGGTGCAAGCCCAAGGGGCAGTTTAGGTTTGTTTCGTGGGGGACAGGCTCGTGCTGCTCTTGATGGGCGGGATTACTTTTACCAGACGATATTAAGTATTTGGCGCCGTATGTGCTGCCGCATCGTGTTGTTGTTGGACCTGCAGCAAGGTTAACAGATATCAGTTCTGAAAACATCGTGCGAGAGATTTTAGAAACCGTTCCCGTTCCCGGCGGCGATTTGGAGGACGGTGGGGTGTGATAAAGTTTGGGCGGTCTTTCTGGTGGTTGCTGACATTAATTGGTGTGAGCTTTCTGCTGACGCGGATACCTGAATTAGCAAGTAACCCCATCTATACCCGCTTGCTCGTCACATTATTGATCATTTTATTTGTCAATGCTATCTGGGCAGGTTTTTCTCTTACTGGCATTAATATTTCCAGGAAATCAAGAATTTCAAGAAAACAAGTCGGGGAGATTTTTACTGAAAATTTTGAGGTACACAATAGATCAATCATCCCAAAAATTTGGTTAAAAATCACAGATCAGGCAGCCTTGTCAGGCGTTGCAGGATCGCGAATTATCACCTGGCTGGGATCACAGCAAAATTACGCTTATTTGGCTTATTCTTTGCTCGAGAATCGTGGCTGGTTTACTTTGAGTCCAACAACGATCGAGTCAGGGGATATTTTTGGCTTATTTCTTATCCGAAAGACATTCCAATCATATTCAAGACTGCTTGTCATTCCACATACCTTTGATGTTAAGGGTTTTCCTTCACCCTTTGGTAATTTGCCAGGCGGAAGGGCTTTAAGGCAAAAAACCCTTGAGGTCACACCTTATGCTGCTGGTGTCAGGGAATTTGTACCGGGAGATCCATTAAAGCGCATTCATTGGCCTTCATCAGCTCGTCAGCAAAAACTCATCGTCAAAGAATTTGAAAAGGATCCTTTAGCTGAAGTGTGGATTTTCATTGATGCCCAGGCGGATATGCATGTTAAAACCAAGGTGCCGGAATTTCAGAGCGCAAGGGAGTACTGGTTGGTTAAGTACTCATGGATGAAGAAATCGCCTGAGTATGCCTTACCTAAAGATACTGAAGAGTATGCCATATCTATTGCAGCGTCTCTGGCAAAATATTACATTCAGCAGAGCCGAGAAGTGGGTTTGGTTTCTGCTGGTCAAAATTACTCAATTTTGCCTGCAGAACGAGGTGAGCGCCAGCTGGGAAAAGTCCTGGAAACCCTGGCTGTTGTACAGGCTAAGGGAGAAATTCCATTTTGGCATCTTGTCAGTTCCCAAATTAGTCACCTGGCTCGGGGGACCACAATGATATTGATCACGCCTTCGAATGATGAGAAACTATTGATAGTGGTGATGGATTTAATACAGAGGGGATTGATGCCAGTGGTGATATTAATTGACCAAAGCAGTTTTGGCGGCGAGGAAGATGTAAGCCTGTTGGAAGAAAAATTCACTGATCAAGGAATTATGACTTTTGTTGTTCGATATGGTGATGACTTATCAATGGCATTAGGTTCATCAAAATTCACAATCGACTCTCGAATAATGTATCGAAAGGTATAGAATATTGAGAAACCTAAAGAAAAACGCATGAGTTTCGTATAGTAATTTCAAATATTACTTCAACTACGATAAAATATTTAAGAATTTGAAAAATTGAGGATAATTTTATCCCTATTATGCTTGAAAAAATGATATTCACGCTCATGCTTATGGGGAAGACGATTGACATGTCGTATCGTCAAGGGTAAACTTTTTTCTTGATTAAATGTTAAAAATCCGTCCTGTGGTATAATTGCGAGGATAAATTGGTAGTGAAACCACTACCAATCTTGATAAATAAGGAGTTTTACCTTGGCATTTTCTCCCCTGAACTGGTTTTGGGGATTATTTTCCCTTGACATTGGCATTGATTTAGGAACTGCAAATACAATCATCAATATTCGCGGTAAAGGCATTGTTATTAACGAGCCCTCCTGGGTGGCTATTGATAAACGTACCCGTGAGCCTGTTGCGATTGGTGCAAAAGCAAGAGCAATGGTCGGACGAACACCGGCATCGATAGTGGCGCTCAGGCCTTTACGTGACGGTGTCATTTCTGATTATGAGATTACTCAGGCTATGTTGGAATATTTTATTGGCAAAGCACACCAGCAAAGTATTGTGCCGTTACCTAAGCCAAGGATTGTTGTTGGTATTCCATCAGGTGCAACGGAAGTCGAAAAAAGAGCGGTATTTGACGCTGCTATGGCTGCAGGTGCAAGGCAGGTTAATATGGTTTCCGAGCCCAGCGCTGCAGCAATTGGTGCTGGATTACCAGTGAATGGTCCTTCAGGCACAATGGTTGTGGATATTGGCGGCGGCACTACAGAAGTTGCTGCCATAGCTGTAGGTGGGATCGTTGTTTCACGTTCTTTACGTGTGGCTGGTGATGAGCTTGACCAGGATATCATTAATTACGTACGCAATAAATACAACTTATTTATTGGTGAACGCATGGCGGAGAAAGTAAAAGTTGCGGTTGGATCTGCTTTCCCGATGAAAGAAGAAAAAACTATCGATGTTCGCGGCCGTAATTTAATTACCGGCTTACCAGAATCAATTGAAATTTCGTCTGTTGAAATTCGAGAGGCGATATCTGGCTCGATCGGTGTTATTGTCAAGACAATTCGTGACGCATTGGATGAAGCCCCCCCAGAAATTTTGTCGGACTTGATTGATAATGGCATTTGTTTGGCAGGCGGCGGCTCTCAATTAACAAACCTGGATCAACGTTTATCTTCAGATCTCAGGGTACGTGTTTGGGTTGCAGAAGACCCGATGACGTGTGTTGCACGGGGGTGTGGCATTATTTTGGAGAATATTGATGAATACTCGAACTTCCTGGTTGGTCTTGAAAGAGAACCTGTAACACGGACCTTATCCTGATCTTTGACTGTTTTTCCATTATTCTGTTCTCTTTGAACCTTCTATCGATTTGGGGATCGCTTAGCTATGAAATTCCTTAGTTCAAAAAACACACAGACAATCGTCATTATTGTTGTAGTTGCCGGCTTATTGTTTTTGGCTTTAAGCGGCTATTTAACCCCGGTATTTAATTTGTCCTTGAATCCGCTTGTTTCATTCCAAAAATGGTTGTCTGTCCGATATCTATCAGCACGTGACTTCTTGACGACACCGAGTGATGTTGTGCTCCTGCGTGAACAAAATGCGATCCTTGAATCGCAAGTTACCCAACTTCAAACGCAGTTGATTGAAATGGAAGAACGGCTTGGAGAGGCACAGGTTTGTTTTGCCTTATTGGATTTTGGGCGAACAAATCCTCAATATGATTACATTGCTGCTACAGTCATTGGACGTGAGATCAGTCCATTTCTGCAGTACATTATTATTGATAAGGGGACAGAGGATGGCGTTCGTTACGGCATGCCTGTCGTCACACAGCAAGGATTGGTAGGCCGTATAGATGCTGTGATTGCCAGGGCATCGCGTGTGAAATTGATCACGGATTCTACTTCTGTTGTAAATATTCGCTTGCAATCAGCGGCTATAGAAGCGCAATTAATTGGCTCCTTAACCGGTGATTTATCACTGGATATGATCCCCTTAGACGAAACGATCGAGCCAGGGGATGTTGTTTTAACTTCTGGATTAGGTGGAAATTATCCACCGAATATCTTTGTCGGGCAGGTTTTATCCACCCAGCAGCGCGAAAATGCCTTGTTCCAAACGGCTTCTGTTCAACCCATTGTAAATTTCGAGAGTATCAATGCTGTGTTGGTAATTGATAATTTTGAGGCAATAAATATTTCTCCTTTAATTCCGGAGCCTTAATTTTGATTTCTCACCTTGTGTGTGCACTGTCACTTGTGGTATTTTATAGCTTGCAAACGGCGATTTTCTCCCAGGCTAACTTAATTTCTGGTACCGCTGATGTTGTTTTGTTGTTCCTGGCTGCATGGTCTTTACAAGAACAGGTGAAGAACAGCTGGTTGTGGACGATCGTCGCTGGCGTTTTGATCAGTTTAGCATCTGCAATGCCGTTCTTTGCGCCTTTGATTGCTTACCTAGGCGTCATTAGCATCTCAAAACTATTACAGAGACGGGTGTGGCGCAACCCAATACTGGCGATGTTTATTGTTACATTAGTTGGCACAATTTTTCAACATGGTATCTATATATTTGTGCTCCGAATTACCGGGGCGGTATTTCCTTTTAGCATAAGTGTTGATCATATTATATTGCCAAGCTTATTATTGAATTTAATATTCGCACTTCCGGTTTATGCGGTTGTTAGTGATTTGGTCGGGCGAATTTACCCATTGGAGGTGGAGGCATGAGTGTTTACCCTCAACGGAACAGTAAATTTGAAAATTGGCGCTTTTTGGTGCTTTTTATTCTCATTGGCACAATTTTTGGCTTTTATATCCTTCGCTTGTTTGATATTCAAATCATCCAGGGGGAAGATTTTATTGCACAGGCAAATGATAATCGAACACAGGTGATCTATGAGCCTGCTATTCGAGGCACCATTTATGATCGCAATGGGTATATCCTTGCTCAAAATGTGCCGTCGTATAATGTCGTCGTTACCCCCGGTTATCTGCCTGCAGATGAGGGAGATATACAGGATATTTTCAGAGAACTCGCGGAACTGATTGATATGCCCGTCAGCCAGGGAGATACAGATGAAGAAACGGTGCGTAATTTTACACCCTGCTACAATGATCTGGGCATTTCACAAATTGTTTTTATTGCCACCACGAACTGGCCTTATCAGTCTACAGCTTTGAAGTGTGATGTTTCCCAGGATGTCGCTATGGTTGTGATGGAAAACAGTGAAGATTGGCCAGGGATCGATATTGAAATCTCCTCAGTCAGGCATTATCCAACTGGCGAATTGACGTCGGAAATTATTGGTTTTTTAGGTCCGGTTCCTGCTGTGCTTGAAGATTATTATGTCGACCTGGGATTTGTTGCTAACAGGGATAAGGTTGGATATGCTGGCGTTGAACAATCACTCAATGATATTCTTGCTGGAAGAAACGGCAGAGAACTTGTCGAGGTCAATGTGGCAGGGGAGATTATACGTACATTAGAAGAACCAGTAGAACCGACACCTGGCCAGGATGTTTACTTAACCATTGATTCCCGTCTGCAATCAATTGCTCGTGAGGCGCTGATAAACGAACTAAATTATTGGAACGCTTATTCTGGCAGGACAATTTCAAATAACGGCGTTGTGATTGCTATGAATCCAAAAACCGGCGAAGTTTTAGCCTTAGTTTCCTACCCTAACTTTGAGAATAATCGTATGGAAAGGATTATTCCAGGTTATTATTACGAGCAATTAAGCAACGATCCACAGCGTCCACTATTTAATCACGCGATATCAGCCGAGCATCCCCCCGGATCTGTTTATAAAATGACATCCGCCCTTGGCGTGTTAAATGAGGGCGTTGTTACCCCGGAATATGAGGTTGAAGATCCGGGGACGATTACGGTAATCCAGCGGTTTTATGAAAATGATCCGGGTGTACCGCGTCAATTTGTTTGCTGGGACCGAAATGGACATGGGATGGTCAACTTTTTAGAAGGGGTCGCTTTTTCTTGTAATATTTACTGGCATAAAGTTGCCGGGGGATTTGGTGATGAAGTTCCAGACGGTGGTTTGGGTCCCTGGTTAATGAGTGAATACGCCCAGGCGCTTGGATATGGGTCTGAAACTGGCATTGAATTGCCAGGTGAATCGGATGGGCTTGTTCCTAACCCTACATGGAAACGTTTGACCCTGGGTGAAAACTGGGCAACAGGGGATACCTATACTGCGGCAATTGGCCAGGGATTTGTGCTGGCTACGCCGCTTCAGGTGTTGAATTCCATTTCTACAATTGCCAATGGCGGCAAATTGATGGATGTCACGATTGTGGATAAGGTGGTTGATCAGGATGGTGAGATTGTTCAGCAATTGACCCCCACCGTTCGATGGGATATTACTCAAGATCCTGTGATCAATATGTATGATGGGAACGTTGAAACAAGTGAAACCAAGACTGTTGAGCCCTGGGTGATTGAATTGGCTAACCAGGGCATGCGGATGGTTGTCACAGAAGGTACAGCCAGCCGATATGAGACGGATCGTCACGATGACTTGTTTAGAAATGACACCAGCAGATCAGCGGGAAAGACTGGCACGGCTGAGTATTGTGACAATGTTGCACAGGCACAAGGTTTATGTGTACCTGAAGCTTGGCCAGCCCACGCCTGGTATGTTGGTTATGCCCCCTGGGATGATGCTGAAATTGCCGTTGTCGCATTTATTTATAATGGCAAAGAAGGCGCAACTTTTGCTGCCCCTATTGTCCGACAGGTGATTGATGCGTATTTTGAACTCAAACTCATTGACACACCTGTTCAACCATAAGTTGAATTCTTATGAAACAATTACGAAATATCTGGCAAAATTTTGATTTCTGGCTGTTCAGTGCAGTTCTGATCCTATCAATTTTGGGAATAGCATTGATCCGCAGCTCAATTGCTGGCAACCTGGAGCTCGTTGACCATCCACAACGTCAAACGACTTTCCTCGCCATCAGCCTTGTTGTGCTGTTTGTTGTTGCTGCTGTTGATTACAAATACTGGATGACTCTGATACAGCCCATGTACCTGGTGACTATGGTGTTCTTGTTGTTTGTGTTCACTGCTGAAGCCAGGTTTGGAGCGGTGCGCTGGTTGGAAGTGGGACAAATTTTGATCCAGCCGGCAGAATTGGCAAAAATCGTTATTATATTGACCTTGGCAAATTTTTTCGCTAAACAGGATAATCGCATTCTTAAATTCTCAACGATTTTAAGAAGCGCTTTACTTGTTGGCGGTTTATTGATTTGGATTTTCCTTCAACCAAATTTGAGCACAACGATTGTGCTTTTGGTGATTTGGGCTGCCTTTTTGTGGATTACTGGGATCAGAATTCGATATATTTTAATCGCGATTGGGCTGGTTTTATTTGTTTTGGTGATTGGCGCTCTTACAGGATTTTCTTTCTTAGAAGATTATCAAAAATTACGCATAACAAATTTCTTGTTCCCGGACCCAAACGCTCGCTATGGTGAAACTTATAACGTGGACCAGGCATTAATTACCATTGGCACGGGTGGTTTGTTTGGACAGGGTTACAACCAGTCCACGCAGGTTCAATTAAGATTTTTGAAAGTTAGGCACACGGATTTCATTTTCAGTGTGCTTGCTGCCGAATTTGGGTTTGTGGGGACGGTGCTGGTCCTGCTCTTACTGGTTGTGGTGATAGTTCGCTGTTTTAGAATAGCTCAAAATGCAACGGACACCTTTGGGACATTAATTGCTTATGGATTTGGAGTATTGATATTTTTCCAATCGATTGTCAATATTGGTGTGAATATGAATGTTTTGCCTGTGACAGGCTTAACCTTACCCTTTGTAAGTTATGGGGGCAGTTCTTTGCTTTCTTTGATGCTGGGTATCGGTTTGGTCGAAAGCGTTGCTATGCGTTCGGAAAAACGAACAGAATAAATTATTTCCCACCTTGCCCGAACTCAATCACACGCCTGTTGTTGTATTAATAAAATCGGCAATGAGATGCTTCTCAAGCACTTTTCAATTAACGATTGATTCATGTCCTCGATTATGTGCGGCATGATAAACAAACCGATTTTGAGATGGAAAATTTTATCTAAGAACCGATCAAAAGACTCTGTTTTATATGCTTGAAAGGCGATATTAATTTGTTTTTCCACTGCCCATGATCTGATTTTCTTTTGAGCACTTCTGTATTCTTCCACAGAATCCTCATTGAGTAGAATGTTTAGATTTTCGCCTGTGTTCAAAAGATCTCTTCCAGTTTCAAGGATGACCCAGCCTACTGGCGAGTCATCAAACAAAACAAAAATTGGGTGCCCCAATTGGTCATTCTCTTCAACAAGTAATAACGGCTTTTTCACTTGTTTAATGACCAACCTCGCAGTTGAGCCTAACCGGGGTTTTCCAAGGGGATTTGTTCCACTCTTGCCGATAACCAGCAGATCACATTTTTCTGCTTCCTGGTCAATGATTTGGAAAATATTACCATGTAATATCTCAAATTCACCGTGCAGACCCGTTTGGTTGGTGAATTTGTGAAAGGTTTGTGTGATCCAGCGTGATTGCACAACCATGCCTCGAGTGATCCCATCTGAAGAAATTTCACGTGTGATTGCCGTGTATTCACCAACCTCCCTTAAAAATGGTATATTTGCAAGGTTCAATAATTTACTGTCATGGATAAACACACCTTTTAAGGATGCGTTGTAATGATGCGCCATTTCAACCGCAGCTTTTAATGCAAAAAAGCTATGGCTCGAGCTGTCTAGTGCGACAAGGATTCTTTCTACGCGAATAGGTTGAATTTCATCAGTCACTATTTTCACCTTTGTCTTTTCCAAATTGCGTTAACCTTGCTGCCATGCCTTCAAGTCGGTCTTTTACGAGGGCATTGATTGTACCTTCAGGATAATTGCCTCTTTCATCTTTGCTGCCTGCTGGTAAGCCTGTGAGAATTTCGATACCTTCATCAACATGTTCAACAGGGTAAATGTGAAATTTTCCTTCTTCAACGGCATCGATGACATCCTGCCTTAACATCAGGTGTTTGACATTGGCTTTTGGAATGATAACTCCCTGGTCTCCTGTCAGTCCCCGTTTTGAACAGATATCGAAAAATCCTTCGATCTTTTCATTGACTCCGCCAATTGCCTGAACCTGTCCAAATTGATTGACAGATCCAGTGACCGCAAGACTTTGTTTTATGGGCACCTCGGCAATACTGCTCATAAGGGCATACAGCTCAGTTGATGAAGCACTGTCACCATCAACACCACCATAGGATTGTTCGAAAACCAGGCTTGCAGACAGACTCAGGGGTGTTTCCTGGGCATAGCGACCTCTGAGAAAGCCAGCTAAAATTAATACACCTTTTGAGTGGATGGGGCCGCCCATTTCAACTTCCCGTTCAATGTCGATGACTTGTCCTTTTCCAAGACTGACCTGGGAAGTTATCCGTGTTGGCTTACCGAACATGAAGGAACCTAATGCATAAACTGAGAGACCATTGATTTGTCCGATCGCTTCTCCTTCCGTGCTGATCAAATTGATATCCCGAAGGATAGATTCCTGAATTTTTTCTCTAAGCCGATCAGCCCTTTTTAATTGGGAGTCAATTGCTTTTTGCACGTCATTATCTGTAACCTGAGGGTGTTCGTTTTTCTTTGCCCAGTAATCAGACTCAACAATGAGTTCATGTAAATCCTGAAGTTTTGTTTTCAAGCGTTCTGTATCGTTTGCCAGGCGCGCGCTCTGCTCGATCAACCTGGCAACAGCCGTATTATTGAAGGGCTTAGTGCTTTCTTTTTCAATAATTGATGCAATTAGTTTCGCATAGAGATCTTGATTTTCCCGGTTCCATTCTATTTCTGTTTCAAAATCCGCTTCAACCTTGAATAAATCAGAAAATTCCGGGTCGTGTTGCAGCAAAAAGTAATAAAGAAGTCGATCACCAACCAGGGCAATTTTCAAATTTATTGGAATGGGTTCCGGTCTGAGTGAAACCGTTGAAATCAGGCTGAGCGCCTGCTCAATCGATTCAATCTCAATCTCTTTAGATTGCAGTGCCCGTTTCAGGCCATCCCAGGAATAAGGTTGAGATAATAATTTACGGGCATCAAGAACCAAATAACCGCCGTTTGCTTTGTGCATTGCCCCAGGTTTTATCATCCTGAAATCCGTTCTCAGGGTCCCCATTTGTGCATAATGTTCAACTCTGCCGATTAGATTGGCATAAGTGGGGTTGTTTTCAAAAACAACCGGCGCGCCTTGCAAATCCTTATTATCAACAATGACATTAACTTGGAATTGATCCATTAATGATGTCTGTCCACTGCCATGCTGTGAAACTGCTTCAAGAAAACTGCTTGGTTCGCCATCGGTTCTTGATAAAAAAGCATCTGCATTTTCTACAACCTGGTCCTGGGTTTGTTCAACATGCTCTACAATTTCAATATGTTCTTTATATTTTTCAATGATTTCATTTATCAATCCGCCAATGGCAAAATTTGCCATTTCTTTATTTAAGTCTCTTATCTCTTCCTGGGCTTCTCGCTGCCAAATTGGCACCTGTTGAAGAATCTTTTGAAGCTGTTCCTGCAAGCCTTCAATATTTTGTTGGATTTCTTCCCGGTCATCATCACTTAATTTGTTGACCTCATCTGCCGTCAAAACGCCTTCCGCATCCTTCGGGGCGAAGGCGATACCTGATGGCGTTTTGATCATGGCGAGGTCATTTTTATTTGCGTTTTCCTGTAATTGTGTAAATAATTCTGATTGTTTTTCCTTGAAGGACTCAAATACTGTCTGCCTGCGATTTTGATACTCTTCACTTTCAAAAGCAGCAGATAAGGCTGTTTGCATTTCATCAATCAGATTATTGATATCTTGTTGATACTGTGACCCCAATCCCGGAGGTAGTTCGATGGCTTCAGGTTTGTCCGCATTTTCAAAATTGTTGACATAAATCCAATCAGAAGGGGTGGGGTCTGTTTTTGCCTTTTCTTTGAAAAAATTCTGGACGATTTCGCGTTTCCCCATGCCAGATGGCCCCAAAACGAATATGTTGTACCCTGGATAGGCGATGTTCATACCGAAATCAATAGCTTCTGAAGCACGCGCCTGGCCAAAAATGCTCACAGTCTCTTTAATTTCATCGGTGGATTCGAAGCCAAGCTGATCAGGATCACATTTTTGAAATAGTTCTCTGGATTTCAACTCGTTGAACGCGGCCATAAATTCTCTCCTTTTTTCTCTTTATCTGAATTTTACCTTGTTGCACTTCAAATTTACACTTTTATGCGATTTGAGGGTTGCTGCTAAGAATGACTGAAGAAAATTAGTGATTTCCTCTTGATACTTTTATGCGGATTTGGTAAAATATAGCCCAATTAAGTTATTGGGGGTTCGTCTAACGGCAGGACAGCAGACTCTGAATCTGTATATGGAGGTTCGAATCCTTCACCCCCAGCTAAGAAGCCCAGTCAATGGGCTTTTTTGTTCATTATTTAAGCAATTATTTTTCAGCCGTAATCATTGTCAGAACGATATCATTCTCAAATTCGAAATTTTCTCCACCCCTGGAGTTCAACTTGTCATTGATTTTATTGATGCCATCCTGATATTCATTATCACTTAACATGGCTAATTGAGAGCATGCATTTTTCTTAAGGAAAGGGTCTTGAAGAACATTTCTCCCAATTTTTGGATCGTGGATCATTTCGACATCTTCAATATCTAAAATATAGAAGCCGATTTGTGCTAACCACTTTTCAAGCTGTGTTTGTGTTTGGTACCTCGTAATATCACGGTCAAAGGTGCCTTCAAAAAAATTGTAGATGTACCATTTGTTCCGATTGACTGTCGGATCCATTCCGACGATTGAGAGCTTGCCATTTACGGTCAATACCCGGTGCGCTTCTTTAAGAAAGGCAATTATTTTGGAAAAGTGGTGTAAAGCATTGACAACAAAAATAAAATCGAAGGCATTGTCTGAGAAAGGTAAATGTTCTGCCATGCCCTGGGTGAGGTAAATGCCATTGGGATGCTGCGATTTTTTGAGCATGTGGAAAGAGGAATCAATCCCGAAGAATGAAATCTCTTGAATTGTTCTCAGGGCTTTTAGCCAATGGCTTGTACCGCAGCCAACCTCCAGAACCTTATGATGTTGTTCTTCGCTTAGAATGCGTCTGAGTGCCTTGAGCGTGCCTGGATACATGTTACCAATGTAACGCTGGTTATAAGTGCTGGCAATTTCATCGTAACTAGTGCATTTTTTCATTTTTCAGAATAACTGATTGGTTTGAGGTATAACTATTGTCAATTATAATTTCTGTTTAGATCTTTTTGAGAACTGTCAAATTATATGAAAAAATATTATCTATTTATTACCGTGTTCTTTTCAGGGATGACTGCCTTAGCTGTGGAGATGTCGGCATCCCGATTGATTGGCAATGTTTACGGCAGCAGTAATCTGGTTTGGGCAAGTGTCATTGGATTGATATTGATTTATCTTTCCGTTGGCTACTGGGCGGGTGGAAAACTGGCGGATAAATATCCGAATTTCCATTTCTTTTATAGATTACTGATGTGGGCAAGCCTTGCCATCGCGCTGGTTCCCATGGCTTCTCGACCAATTTTACGACTGACGGCGAATGCCTTTGACCGCTATCAGGTGGCAATTCTTGTTGGATCCTTTGTAACGATATTAATCCTCTTTATCGTTCCTGTGATATTGCTTGGCATGGTTTCACCTTTTGCATTAAAACTTACTTTGCGAGATAAAGATGAAGTCGGAAAGACAGCTGGCTTACTATCAGCTATTTCAACCCTTGGCTCTTTTATCGGCACTTTCCTTCCTGTTTTAATTTTGGTGCCACTAATTGGCACATATCGCACCTTTCTATTTTTTAGCAGCTTATTAATGGCGATATCGACGATTGGGCTGTTTATCTATGTAGGGTTTAAACAATGGCTCAGGTTTAGCTGGATGCCTGTTCTTTTAGTAATTTTGTGGATTTTCGGTGTGAGGGGGGCGGATAAGGCGACTGAAAATTTGGTATATGAGACGGAGTCTTCTTATAATTATATCCAGGTGATTGAATCGGATGGATTTCGCTATTTGCGCTTGAATGATGGGCAGGGCATGCATTCCGTTTATCATCCAACCCAATTGAATTATTATGGGCCCTGGTCACAAGTACTTGCTGCGCCTTATTTTAATGCCTATCCGCACTCACCAGAATCGGTTAAACGTATTGCCATTGTTGGATTGGCTGCTGGTACCACAGCCAGACAAGCCAATGCTGTCTATGACAACATCGAAATTGATGGATATGAAATTGACCCCAAGATTGTAGAAGTAGGAGAGCAGTATTTTGAAATGGGGCAGCCTAATCTAAACATCTTTGTTCAGGACGGTCGCTGGGGGCTGGCACATTCTCCACACAGCTATGACATTATCAGTGTTGATGCCTATCGACCGCCGTATATCCCCTGGCATATGACCACAATCGAATTTTTCGAGATTGTACATCAGCATTTAACGGATGACGGTGTAATGGTAATCAATATTGGTAGAAGTCCCTTAGATAGGACACTGGTTAATGACCTCGGCACAACAGTTGAACAGGTTTTTGCCAGCACCTTTATTATGGATATCCCCGAATCATTCAATACCATGCTATTTGCGACAAAACAGCCTGGAAGTTGGGACAATTTTATCCAGAATTATGCGATATTGGCAGAGACCTCAACCCCATCCTTGTTAATTGACGCGATGACAATGACTTACGTGAATAAAATGCAGCCAATTGAATACACACAGGTTTACACTGATGATCGTGCACCAATTGAGTGGTTAACAAATAAGATTGTTGTTGATTTTGTCCTATCTGGTGGAGTGAAAGAATTGCAATGAATGATCAAGCCTGGTATTTGAAAACCTCCCAATGGTTGATTTCGGTATTAACACCATTTGTGATCCTGATGATTTCTGTCAGGATATTAATTACGCCGCTTTTTGCCAAAATAGAATACAAGCTTCCGGGTTTCCCTGAAGATCCTTATGGATTTACAATGCAGGATCGCTTGCGATGGTCTGAACCCTCGATACGTTATCTGGTCAATAATGAAGATATAGATTACCTGGAAGTGCTTGCATTTAATGATGGTGAACCGATTTTCAATGACAGAGAGTTAAGTCATATGGTGGATGTTAAGGGGGTTGTCACAGGCATGCGAGTAGCTTTGGCGATATTTTTTATTTTTTTAGTTATTTGTGTCTGGGTCTTGTTAAAAAAAGGGCGCAGGGATTTTATAATTTCAGCTTTTTACATGGGTGGGTGGGGGCTTATTGGCTTGATTGCTGCAATTTTGCTGCTGGTTGCGATCAGTTTCAATCAATTGTTCACATGGTTCCATCAAATCTTTTTTTCGGATGGGACATGGCAGTTTTACACATCTGACACCTTAATACGATTGTTCCCAATGCGTTTTTGGCGAGATGCATTTATCTTTGTTGGCGTGTTAAGTTTGATCATTGCTGGCGTGGTAATTATCACAACCAGGAAGCATTTTAACTTCAAAGTGAAAGAATAATTTATTTGAATTTCACTTAAACTAAAAAGGCGATCCGAGCGGATCGCCTTTTTGTTATAAATTTTGTTAGTTCTGGATCTTAACGAATTGCAACAGGGTTGTCAGGATCTGCTACCGGGTCAAATATGTGCATATTGTCCATATTTAAGGTGACCGTTATTTTATCGCCCATTTCAACGCGTGTACGTGGGTCTACACGGGCAACAAAGTTGTGGTCGCCGCTGACGAGGTAAAGGAAGATCTCATTACCCATTAACTCGGTGACGTCCACATCTACTTCAACTTCTTCCGCAATGATGGAAGGCGGTGCATATTCAGGGTTATGAATATCTTCAGGTCGAATACCGAAAATAATCTCCTGGCCTACCAATCTTTCGTAAATCTCTTTACGATTTTCCGGGACTTTTACCCTGAAGCTTCCAAGATCAACGATCATGTCGTCGCCTTCTTTGGTGAATTTTCCGTTGAAGAAGTTCATTGATGGGGAGCCAATGAAACCAGCTACGAACATATTGTCGGGGTAGTCATACAATTGCTGAGGTGTGTCAACCTGCTGTACTATACCTTTGTTGATCACGGCAATCCTGGTAGCCATGGTCATAGCTTCAGTTTGGTCGTGGGTTACGTAAATAAAGGTTGTATTAAGTCGTTGATGCAGTTTGCTGATTTGAGCACGTGTCTGAACGCGTAATTTTGCATCCAGGTTAGAAAGGGGCTCATCAAAGAGGAACACTTTTGGCTCGCGAACGATAGCACGACCAAGCGCAACACGCTGTCGTTGACCACCTGAGAGTTCCCTTGGTTTACGCTGCAATAACTGGCCAATGTCAAGGATTTCTGCTGCGTCTTCCACACGTTTCTGAATCTCCTCTTTGGGGAGTTTCCTCAGTTTAAGACCAAATGCCATATTGTCATAAACTGTCATGTGGGGGTAGAGGGCGTAGCTCTGGAATACCATTGCGATATCCCGGTCTTTTGGTGCTACGTCATTGACGACCTGGTCGCCAATCCTTACTTCACCGTCGGTGATATCTTCTAATCCAGCGAGACAACGTAAAGCTGTTGTTTTACCGCAGCCGGATGGTCCGACGAGCACAAGAAATTCCCTGTCTTCAATATCCAGGTTAACATCATTGAGCGCGACGAAATCACCAAACTTCTTCCATACATGATCGTACGTTACACTTGCCATAATTTTGTTCCTCCTATCTAAAAAGTATAGTGAGAAAATTATACCATTATTAAATACGATTTTTCAAAAAGTCAAGAGGGAATTTTGAGGAAATTTAGAATAATCATTGGAACAAAATGGCCAACTTGAATTTCTTAAAGAAAAAAGCACCAGCAAGAAGACCTGCTGGTGCTGTATTTGAGATTCACTTTTTTATCGGCGTTTCTTTTCAAGAATGTTCGTGCGGAGATTGTTAAGCCGTTTCATTGCGTTATTGTGTCCATAACCGAAATAATCGTGGAGCAGCGTATATTCAGAATAAAGCCGATTATAGGTTTTCTTGTCATTGTTATTTGGAACAAAGCTTTTGCTTGACAGC
>LGHA01000147.1 GCA_001508595.1 Anaerolineaceae bacterium 46_22
GTTGGTTGAAACCTTCCCGGGAGAAATCACCCAGGGTGAATGTCAATTGATGATCGATATTCTTTCAGGCAATCGAATTGGTTTGTTGATCGAAGCCGGGCTCCCCCCGGATGCCGTCACAGCACATAAGCATGGATGGGCACAGGAGTTGGACGGCTTGCTGCACTCAATGAGCGATGCCGCCATCATTTTCTCGCCGGGTGAGGATGTGGTATTGAACATCTTCATTTACGATCCCGATCGACTTGATTTTGACCAGGGCAATCGATTGATCGCGCGTCTTTCACAAACGGTTTATAATTTCTTTAATCTTGATAACCAGGCGTACTGGTGGTTTGATTAAACCATGAAAGTCATACTGACCCACGAACAATCAGATATGGATGCCCTGGCGTCACAATTAGGCGCCTGGCTGCTCTGGCCTGACGCAGTGCCGCTCTTGCCCCATAATATCAACCGCAACGGAAAGCGCTTTGTCAAAACATTTTCGTCTGACCTACCTTATGTTGATTTCAAAGACCTGCCGCGCGAGCCAGTTGACACCATCATCCTGGTGGACACCCAATCCATGATCACCCTCAAAGGGATGAGCGAGGACACAAAGGTCCTTGTATATGACCACCATCCCAGGCGTGAGGACCTTGACCCGGATTGGGAAACCCATTTCACCAACGCCGGATCAAACACCAGCCAGATGGTAGCGATGATCAGGGAAAAAGAGGTTGCCTTAACCCCCATCCAGGCGACCACCCTGGCATTGGGCTTGTATGAGGACACCGGTTCATTCACCTACGATTCCACAACGGCAGACGACCTGGAAGCAGCGGGTTACTGCATTCGCCATGGGGCGGATTTGGATATTGTCAGCGAATTTCTGTATCCGCCGCTGTCAGCAGATCAGCGCCGTCTCTATGAACGACTATTGAAAAATATCGACACCTATCAAATAGAGGATCAAACCATCCTGGCAGTTAAAGCGGATGCCATGGATGTGCAGGATGAGATCTCGAGCGTAGCCCATAAGATGCGCGATGTGCTCAATCCGGATGCCCTCTTGCTGCTTGTGTCCACCACCCAGGGGATCCGCTTGGTGGCACGCTCAACCAGCGACCAGGTGGACGTTTCTGCTATTGCTGAAGCAATGGGCGGCGGCGGGCATAAACGCGCTGCCTCAGCTTTGATCCGTCCTGATTCGCACCTGGAGGGTGAAGCTTTACAGCATTTTTTGGAGCTTCAATACCAGGCGATGATTGACAGCCTCAAAAACCACGTTAAACCGGCTGTTGCCGTCAGAGGGCTGATGTCCAAAGACCCGCTGCTACTGACACCGGATACGCCCGTTCGTGAGGCGCAGCGTTTGATGCAGCGCTACGGCTATGAAGGTTACCCTGTTGTCTCCGAGGGACAGGTGGTGGGCTTGCTGAACCGGCGCGAGGTTGATCGTGCCATCAGTCACGGCTTGGACATGACAGTCGACAGCCTGATGACCGCCGGGGACATCACCATCAGCACCGATGCATCTTTGGAGGAATTGCAGACTTTGATGGGCGTCAGCGGCTGGGGACAAATCCCGGTCACCTCACCCCAGACTGGTGAGATTGTTGGCATTGTGACCCGCACCGACCTTTTGAAAACGCTGTCACCCAAACATGAGCGTCCCTCGCAAGAGGACGTGGCTGAAATGCTGGCGAGGGCTGTTCCAACAGCGCGCTTGGCACTTCTGCACGCGCTTGCAAATGAAGCTGACAAGGTCAACCTGCCCATTTTTGTAGTGGGCGGCTTTGTGCGGGACCTCTTGCTGGGGCGTCCCAGTTTGGATTTTGACATTGTCGTAGAAGGGGATGCCATTTTCTTTGCAAACCGCCTGGCGGAGCGTTATGGGGGGCGGGTGATCACCCATCAGCGATTTGGGACAGCAAAATGGACCATCGACAGCGTCAACCAGAAGATCATCGACCGCCTGGAGCTGACCGGCGAAGTGGACCCTGAACAACTGCCCGATTCCCTGGACCTGATCACAGCCAGGACGGAGTTTTACGAGCAGCCGGCAGCCCTACCGACAGTGGAGAGCAGCAGCATTAAAATGGACCTGCACCGCAGGGATTTCACCATCAATACCCTGGCTTTGCGTCTCGACGGGGAACATTTCGGTAAAATTCACGATTATTGGGGCGGCTTGGATGATTTACGCAAGGGTCATATCCGTGTGCTGCACGCCCTGTCCTTTGTGGACGATGCCACACGCTTACTGCGAGCAGTGCGCTTTGAGCAGCGATTTGGTTTTCAAATCGAGCCGCGTACCCTGGCATTAATGGAAGAAAGCCTGCCCTTGTTGAATAAGTTGACCGGTGCCCGAATCCGGCATGAGATCAACCTGATCCTGGCAGAACCGAAAGCCCCGCAAATGCTTTCGCGCTTGAATGACCTGGGTATCCTGCATGCCATTCACCCTGCCTTGCCGTGGGATAGATCCCTTGAAGAGAATTTACAGCACCTGGATACGGAAAATATTGATCCGGTTTGGGCACTGCCTGAACATTCGGATCACCTCGACATTCGCCAAACCTTAAGCTATTTGCTCTGGTTGGGGCATCTACCGCAGATGACATTGAGATCAATAACCTCACGCCTGCGCTTCAAGAGTGACCTGAAGAATTTATTGATCGCAACCAGTAAGCTGGTCAGGACGCTGCCCAACTTAATGGATGCTTCACCAAGCGCTGCGGTTCGCGAGCTTGAGGGCGCACCGCGTTTAGCGATCTATGCAGTCTATCTTATAAATTCTGATCCAGAATTGCGTGAACTCCTTCGCATGTATATCACAAAGTGGATCGAGGTTGAACCGGCAACCACGGGAGATGACCTGCGAAAGATGGGCTTAAAACCTTCACCAGCTTATGGTCAAATTCTGACTGCCTTGCGGGATGCCTGGCTGGATGGCGAAATTAACTCCACCGCGCAAGAAAAAAAGCTGCTCAACGAATTACTTGCCGAGATTGAATAAGGCACTGCCTGCCTGTAAAAAACATGATGGTCGATGCATCGCATTTGAAAAATGATATTGATTTGGGGGATTTGATTATTCGCCAGGTCGTAAAAGACGACTTGCCAGCATTGGAATGGGATGGAGAATATACACAATTCCGGCGGATGTATGCCAGCCTGTACCGTGACACCCAAACTGGTCGGGCATTGATGTGGATGATCGAAACAGAAAAAGGGGACATGGTAGGGCAAGCTTTTGTGATACTGCGAAGCGGCGAACTTTCAGCAGCAGACGGCGAAAGGCGCGCTTACATTTTCTCATTCCGTGTAAAACCAGGGTATCGCAACCAGGGTGTGGGGACATTTTTGCTGGAATTTATCCATGAGGATTTACGCCGGCGGGGATTTAAATTTGTGACCCTCAACGTTGCCAAGGATAACCCCAATGCCATCCGTCTATACCGCCGCCTTGGCTATAAAGTGATCAGCTCGCATGCAGGGAAGTGGTCCTACACCGATCATGAAGGGATCACCCATCATGTGGATGAACCCGCCTGGCGGATGATGAAGCGGATTGGGTGAGCAGGGATTAGGCGATTAGTTATTAGGCGACTAGGTATTAGTTGAGTAGGTATCAGGGGATTAT
>LGHA01000148.1 GCA_001508595.1 Anaerolineaceae bacterium 46_22
TTGATTTGGCATCCCTCAGCGATTAACACATTATCTAACCTGCAATCCGATAAACGGGATCCGGGTAAAAACCGAGCATGTGTGTAAGTCGGTTGATCCGGATCATAAATATTAAATTGGGGATTTTCGGTGGTTAATTCCAGATTTGCTTCATAGAATGAACGGATGGTCCCAATATCGCGCCAATAGCCGCTGAATTCATAACCGAAAACTTTGGTCGTATCCTGGACACAATGCGGAATAATGTTGTATCCAAAATCATCAAAACCTTTCCCCTTTGTTTTTAGGGTCAATACATCCACCAAAGTATCTAAATTAAACAGGTAAATACCCATGGATGCCAAATACGGCTTTTCAGGATCGTCCCTTGAAACAAAGTTATCCAGTATTGCCGGATCCTTGGGCTTTTCAGCAAAATCAACAATCTCTCCCATTGAATTTTGCTTGAGCAAACCAAAACGCGGCGCATCGGATCGACCAATGGGTTGGACAGCAACGGTCACATCCGCGTTAGTCTCCCAGTGATACTGTGCCATTTTGGAGTAATCCATCCTATATAGGTGATCCCCGGCAAGTATCAGAACATATTTCGCCCGGGCGGATTGAATTTCTACCAATTGTTTACGAACAGCATCTGCCGTACCCTGGTACCACTCCATCCGCTCCATGGTTTGTTCAGCCGCCCAAATTTGAACCCAACCTGTATGGAAGGAATCAAAATTATAAGTGCCTGTGATGTGTTTATGTAGAGACACGGAGTTGAACTGTGTCAGCACAGCGATACGATAAATATTTGAATTAATACAATTGCTGATGGGGATATCAATCAACCTGTATTTCCCCGCAATGGGGACAGCCGGTTTTGAACGCATCATCGTCAGCGGATAAAGACGCTTCCCAGCCCCACCGCCTAAAATCACTCCTAAAACATCATTCAAACTGGGCATGATAACTCCTTCCCTTTTCTAAGGATATTGAATAACGAAAGGTTTACTCTATTTTAGTCGATATTTCACCGAAAATTATCCCATATTTGCGATAATTTAATCAGTATCATAATTTTTTTGATTTTCCACCATCGCCAATATCTCGTTTGCAGACTGCAATGTCCCCTCGCTGACCGGACCTAACATTTGCGCCAGTTCATTCTGCCGCTCACCCCCTTCTAAGAGCAGCGCCCGGGTAAGGGTGCGCCCATCCACCATTTCTTTGGTCACTTTATAATGCTGATCACCAAAAGCAGCTAACTGCGGGAGGT
The DNA here is from genome assembly GCA_001508595.1 of Anaerolineaceae bacterium 46_22. GTDB lineage: Bacteria > Chloroflexota > Anaerolineae > Anaerolineales > Anaerolineaceae > Brevifilum. Next base: position 1,259 of record LGHA01000148.1, read on the forward strand.
GGGTAATGCACATCACCTGGTGCTGTCGGGAGAGATTCCAGAGCTTTTCACCGACGACCATCCCCACCCTGCCGCCAATCCCCTGGTCAATTTCGTCAAAGATCAGGGTTGGTACTTTGTCAGCTTTTGCGAGCACGTTCTTTAATGCCAGCATCAACCGTGAGGTTTCACCGCCAGAAGCTACTTTCACCAGTGATTTTAAGCCTTCCCCAGGGTTGGTTTCCACCAGGAACGCAACACGGTCAAAACCACTCGCATCAAATGCCACGCGTTGTCCATTTGCCAGGGGCAAGCCAGATTCATCCGACCGGGTTTCCATGGAGACTTCAAACCGTGCATTCGCCATCCGCAAATCTTCCAGTTCGACTTCGACCAAACGACTTAATACCTTTGCCGCTTCCTGGCGTTTTTCGCTCAAAACGATTGCCTTGCCAGCAAGCATTTTCAGCAATTCAGTCTCTTCCTGAGCTAAGTGCTCTATTCGTTCTTCGGCGTGGGTAATCGAGTCCAATTCTTCTCGGGCGTGCTGCCCAAAGGCGAGAATTTCTTCGATTGAGTTTCCGTACTTTCGCTTGAGGTTGTTGACCAGATCAATTCGCTCTTCCACCCGATTGAGCAGCCTTGGGTTAAACTCAATATTTTCGCCGTAGTTTTGAAGGTCCAGAGCCAGCTCTTGCAACCCCGCCAGGCTGTTCTCGCTACGCTCATAATACCCTTCTGCTGAGGGATCAATTTTTGATAAACTGCGAAGGGCTTCAACAACCTCGCCGAGTAATTCGCTGATGGCAGGCACCTCAGGCGTGCCATCTTCAATCATCATCAACGCATTCTGGGAATGCTGCGCAAGGCTTTCAGCATTAGCCAGCCTGGTGCGTTCCAGGCGCAGTTCTTCCTCATCTCCTGGTTTCAGTTTTGCAGCATCAATTTCTTGAATTTGGAATGAGAGCATATCCACGCGACGGGCTGCATCCTGCTCACTTTGCCTTAACTTTGTGAGTTCCTTTCTCACTTGGCGTAATGCCTCATAGGAACCACGATAATCCAGGAGTAAATCCTGAATATTAGCAAAATTATCCAGTAATTCCAAATGATTTCGAACCTGTAATAATGAAAGATGCTCCGACTGACCATGAATATCAACCAGGTAAGCACCGACTTCACGTTGGATTGCTGCTGTAACAATCCGTCCGTTAATTCGCGCTGTATTGCGTCCCTCATGTTGGATTTCCCGCGAAAGGGTAACATAGTCCGGATCGTCCAGCAAAGCTTCTCTCTCAAGCAAGTCATTCACCGCCGATTTAACCCCCTGCTCTAATCGAAAGCTTGCTTCAATCTGCGCCCTTGCTGCACCAGTTCGGATAGCCGCCGTTTCAGCACGACCGCCCAAAACCGCTTCTAAGGCGTCGAGAATAATGGACTTGCCTGCGCCTGTTTCACCGGTGAATACCACAAGCCCATCCATGAAATTCAACTGTAATTCATGGATGATGGCAAAATTCTCAATACGCAGCTCAGTCAGCATGGATGATTTTTAAGACTCCTTAAAGACGTCGACTTCCAGAGAGTCGGTAATAGGCAGAGGGAACCGCAAGGAACAAGTACAAAACTTTATAGGCAAGCGGCAGCAAGCCAAACAGATTAAAGGATCCCATGCTCAATGCCGCGATGAAATTGATCAAACTGACCAAAATCAATGGGAGACCGCCAAGGATCACCCCGGCAGCAACAATTCGAAATAATTTCTTGCCGCGCCGTTTCTTTGTCACCGCCCGTACAACTTCGGCTACAGCAACGCCAGCGGCGGGGGCTAATAGAAAGGTAAAAAATCCGATGGCAGACGTCAGTAAGCTGCCCAAGAAGGAAATGACAACAGCAATCAGAAAACCCCAAAAGTAATCGAGCGGTTTGCTTGTATCAAAAATCTTTTGCTGCTGCCTGACGCAATCCATACAGCGGTAGCCAACAGGTGTTTGAACAGCCTCAGCAGGGGTGATCGACTTCCCACATTTGCTGCAGCGCAGGGTTATTTGCTCATCTTTATTAACGTCTTGTTGCGAATTAGTCTGATTGTCCATTGATTCTTTTACCAAATAAAGGATTTTGTTCCATGTGCATGGTGAGATGTCGATAAAAATAGCCCGGATCTTCAAAGCGAACCATTTTCAATGATTTTTCATTAGTATGGATCCTGACGCCATCGCCGCTGGATAAATGAACCGGTTCCTTACCATCCACACTGACCACAGCTTCATGCTTGGTCTTAACCCTGATGAAAACGGTTCCACCTTCAGAAAGCACAACTGCCCTATCGATGGAAAGATGCGGTGCGACTGGCATGAGCAGAATGTTACGAATCTCGGG
>LGHA01000149.1 GCA_001508595.1 Anaerolineaceae bacterium 46_22
GACCAATCCGTTTGCTGGGGGAAAGAAAAGGCGACAAGCAGGCTTATCAATCTAAAAATTCCTGAGCAGTGTGAACAGGAAACTGATCACCATTAACCCGCCTGCCAGGAAAAGCAGGATTTTCTCAGATTTTTGAATTAATTTTGGCTGAAGCCTGTCTGAACGAAAAGGCTGGGTGACGGGGGCATCTTCAACAAAAAGTGCTTTCAACAAGGCATCGATATCCTTTGGGCGGTCTTCGGGGTGGAGTTGTAAAGCCCAATGGATGGCACGTTCTGTTCGTCCACTGACATCTGGATTAATCTCTCGGATGCGGGGCAAGCTGCCCGGGTTCAAAAACCGATCACGAACGTTTACAGGCGGTTCATTGGTCAGCAAATGGTAAAGCGTCCCCCCAAAGGCATAGATGTCACTGCGTGCGTCTGTGTGGCCCGAATCACCGCCATATTGTTCCAGGGGTGTGTACAAGGCTGTCCCCTGGCCTTGTAAAACGGTGATGGTCACTTCACCAGGCGCCAGCATCTTCACCAATCCAAAATCTACCAGTTTGACCAGGCCGTTGGGGGTTAATTTGAGATTGCCTGGTTTTATGTCGCGATGGAGGATGGGATTTTCCTGTGAATGGAGATATTTGAGGGCATTTGCAATTTGTTTTGCCCAGTCAAGCACCTTTTCTTCAGGGATGAAGGTTTTCTCCTGGCGTGCTTCCATGATCAACTGGCGTAAATCTTTCCCGGGCACAAAATCCATTATCAGGTAATCGCGATCGCGCACAGAGAAGAAATCTGAAACTTTTGGCAGGTTCGGATGATCCAGGCGCGCTAATATCGTCGCCTCTCGTTGGAATTGGTTGCGTGCCTCAAGGAGCATTTGCTCCGGGAGCGCACGATCATATTCCACCTCTTTAACAGCACAAAGGCGACCTTCCAGGCGCAGGTCTTCAGCAAGGTAGATGCACCCCATACCTCCCTGACCGATGATCTTACTGACCTGATACCGACTGCGAAGTACCGTACCAGTCTTAATTGGGACTGGCATTGTATCAAACCTCAAATGACAACTTTCCGACCCATGCAGGGTCTTCGTAAAAGATTTCTTTACGGCCTCAATTTCGGCGTGTGACCGGTTTCAATGTGCACGGATATTCTTGCTAAATTGTTCTTTGTGCAGAATTTCCGCCGACATTTTCTATGCAAGAGTATTTTACCAGAATTGATCCTTTAATAAACATTGTCTAGGGCGATCGCAAAGTCAATATTTACAATTTTCTTTTAGTTTTTATCAATAAGGGAGGGTGGGGACAAAGCCCCACCCCTACAATACTTTTATTAAATTTACTTAATTCGCAATTAAATAGAATATCTTTGTAGGGGCTGCCCTCTGTGGCAGCCCGAGAAAGAATTTTTATCGTAATAATGCATCCTTTGCGATTGCCCTGACATTGACTTTATCGTATAAAGTTAATGAGGATAGCCCTTACTTTTTACGCCCTTCGACATAACCGATTGTTCTAATCAAGGTAAAATCATCTTATGCATGTTTATGTAGAGGTAGCGATCAACCTCCCCCAGATTTCTGATAGTTTTCATTATCATTTACCGCCCGAGCTGGTTGGAACGGTTCAGCCTGGCACCCTGGTGATCGTACCCTTCGGCAAACAACGTGTGCAGGGCTTGGTTTTAAGTTTTATTGAGACACCGGATGTCGCGGAGACCCGTCCTGTGGAAGAGGTTGTGGATGAAAAGCCGGCACTGACACCCAGTTTGATGTCCCTGGCAGAGTGGATGGCACACGAAACCCTGTCTTCTTTGGGAGAAATGATCAACCTGATGCTCCCACCTGGTTTAAGCCAGTACACGGACACCCTGGTTCATCTTAATGATGACATTGATACCGCCGCTGTTGACCTTTCACCCCTTGAAAAGCGGATCATTAACTTATTGAAAAAACGCGGTGACCTGCGCGGGCGCCAGATGGAGGCATCGCTGCGGCATGTCGAATGGCGCGGTACCCTGCGTAAATTGGCAAGGCAGGGTATTGTGGATACCCATTCAATTTTGCCAGAACCGCGTGTCAGGGCGAAACATGTGCGTAAGGTTTGTCTTGCAATCGAACCTTCAAAATTGGAAGACCTGGATATCTCATTGAGCAGGGTACATGACGTCCACGATCGCCGCAAGGGCATCTTGAAGATGCTGGCGCAAGAACCTGGCCTGGTTGAGCCTGGTCAGATTTACGATCGAACCGGGGCAAAGAATTACGATTTAACAGCCTTAAAAGAATTAAACTTGATCAGGTTTGTTGAAGTTCAGGTTTGGCGCGACCCTCTTGAGGATGCCAGTTATATCCTGGCAGCACCGCCTAACCTGACGGGGGATCAACAAAGGGTTTGGGAGACGATTCATGAGGGTTTGGAAAGTGTCAGGCGTGAGGAACCCCCAGGCAAGCCCTATTTGCTGCATGGTGTGACGGGCTCTGGAAAAACAGAAATTTATCTTCGTGCTGTAAAGGAAACACTGGCAATGGGCAAGCGAGCCATTGTCCTGGTGCCTGAAATATCATTAACCCCCCAAACGGTCAACAGGTTTTTATCACGTTTTCCTGATCAGGTTGGCGTCATGCATTCACAACTATCCGAAGGTGAGCGTTATGACACCTGGCGCCGGGCAAGGAACGGTGAACTTCCCGTCATTGTAGGCCCGCGCAGTGCCTTGTTCATGCCCATGGACGACCTGGGATTAATTGTGGTCGATGAATGTCATCACGAATCTTATGACCAGTCGGATCGGCCTCCTTTTTATCGCGGCGTTAAGACGGCGACGGCTTATGCCCGTCTTTCAGGGGCTATGGTTCTTCTCGGGTCTGCCACCCCGCAGGTCACCCAGTATTATCGGGCAATCAGCGGCAGCTGGACCTATCTTGAACTTCCCAAACGCATTTTAGCTCATCGCGAGGCAATCGCTCAACATGCCAGGCGATTGGGCATCGAGATCCCCCTTCATCCGGGCGAGGGGGCAACAGCGGACCTGGGATTGCCCGAAGTTTCCATTGTGGACATGCGCCAGGAACTGCGCAAGGGTAACCGCAGCATCTTCAGCAAGGCGCTGCAATTTGAAATAAAAAATGTATTGGAAATGGGTCAGCAGGCAATACTTTTCCTCAACCGGCTTGGCACGGCGACCTATGTTTTTTGCCGTGATTGCGGTCATGTGATCAAGTGCCCCCGTGATGATAAACCGCTCACTTACCATCGTTCTCGGGGAGGATTGGTGTGTCATACTTGCGGCTATCAACGCAAGATGCCGAAGACTTGTCCGGTTTGCGGTGGAGACCAAATCAAACAATTGGGCACCGGCACTGAAAAGGTTGAGCAATTGGTTAATCAAAATTTTCCGGGAGTCAGAACGCTGCGCTGGGACACAGAAACCACACGGGCGAAAGGTGCCCATGAGCGTATTCTAAAGGCTTTTTCAGACCACAAGGCAGATATCCTGGTCGGTACCCAGATGCTGACGAAGGGACTCGACCTGCCTTTGGTGACATTGGTCGGGGTGATCCTGGCTGAGGTGGCCTTGAACTTGCCAGATTACCTTGCCACAGAGCGCACCTTCCAGGT
>LGHA01000150.1 GCA_001508595.1 Anaerolineaceae bacterium 46_22
TGAACTGTCCTGGTTATAATTATAGGTGAAACTTCATTTTTTCGCGAATCGATAATTAGGATAAAATTTGTCCAGTCGTTTTTTCAGTAGACTCATTAATATAAATATCCAATAATATCGCTTCATTTGTCGCTCCATTAATCCTGATAGTAGATTTTTAATTGTATTCAATGAGCGTAAGAAAGTTGTGAAGAAGTGATGAAGCATTTGTGTTAATCAGGCGTGCAATATTTCCTGTCGGGTCACGTTTCCTGTGAATGTTAAGTATGGAATTATGCAAATATTAGAAATTATGTGGTTGACAATGTATCATGGGGCTGTTTCACCAGGTGATGGGGTGGCTGTTTTGTTGGGATATCCCTTCTCAATCATCCAATCACAAACGACAGGACCGCCATGAGGATCCCGAATAGGTACCTTGTCTGTAGTGGGCAGCCCGTTGTAGCCCCAAAAATACCCGAAAGGTCCGGCAAGCTGCTCTCTGGCTGCGATGGAAAGCTCTTGATCTCCAATTGCGACAGCATGGATGTGGGCAGGGGAGCCATCGTAAAGCTCATCCAGGTCACGGTACCAGGCGGCAAAACCTGCTGAACGGAGTGCGTTAATTAGAGGATCGATATCCTCATAGAGAATGGTGTAAGTGCCTGGTGCCATTACAGATAAGTCAACCACGCCGCCGCCGGCATGCGTTCCAAAACTTGCTACTACAGCATTAGAATAGGATCCCTGGGTGATGGCATCGCTAGTGATATCAATGTCTCCGCCATATAACCTTTGAGCCGTTTTGAGCATTTTGAATGTTCGTTGATTCAGTTGATAGCCGTTGATTTCTATGCGGGAATAGTCCTCAGATGGTTTCATGCAGGCTAAGTCTGTTGAGTGATCTTCAGGTGCTTTTGTAATTACCTCTGAGGGTGAGAGGCTTGGTCTCCGAATAGGATTTTCACTGGTATTGGTTTGTGTAGGGGTTCCTGTGAAAACGATCAGGGTCGATCGATTTTCAAACTCAACATCACTCTCAGGCGTATGAGAGCAGCCATAGAGGATAAAGAGTACCAAGCATATTGCGTATGAAAATATCCGAGAAGTCAATAAGCGCTTATACATTTGAGGATAATTATTCCACATATTGGCGGAGGCTATAAAATGGGAAGTGATATCCATCATAAGTGGATATAATCGGGTTATTTTATTTCCGAGTTTCGCATAGACATTCATTGTTTTTCGGGAATTATTCCTTCAAGCTGATGATGGAATGGGCAAAGAGGTTTGGATATTCTTTTAATTCAAGCCATAAGTTAACCGTTCTCACAAATTGCTCAGTAATTTGGTATCCTTAATTTCAAGTGATAGAATTACTTACTGAATTATTTTAGCTGGTACCGAAAGATGGATATGAGCGAACAAAGCAGGGAAATGACCATTTGGGGGCACCTCAACGAGTTGCGCAAGCGATTGTTTATTTCCGTTGGGGCGCTGGTTGTAGGTGTAATTATTAGCTTTATTTTTGGTGATCAATTGTTACAATGGGTGGCGCGTCCAATTGGGGGTCTGGAAAACCTGTTGTCCATCCAGGTTACTGAAAATATCAGCGTTTATTTTCGGGTGACAATGCTAGCCGGATTTATCATTGCCTTGCCCTTCATCTTAATTCAAATAATGTTGTTTGTTTCCCCGGGTTTATCCACAAAAGAACGAAAATGGGTGTTGTGGGCAATTCCGATAGCGACATTGCTATTTCTCGGAGGTGCCGTTTTTGCATACTTCGTCATGCTGCCGACAGCCCTTCCCTTTTTGGTTGAATTCCCTGGACCTGACGTGCTGCCAAAATGGAAAGATTATGTCAATTTTGTGACAAACCTTATTTTTTGGATAGGATTGAGTTTTGAGACGCCGTTGGTGATGTATCTTCTGGCGAAATTAGGGATTATTGATGCAAAAGGGCTGGCGAAGCAATGGCGCATTGCGATCATCATTATTGCTGTGATTGCAGCTGTGGCGACACCAACGCCAGACCCAATCAATATGGCGATATTGATGGCGCCGTTGTTTGGATTATATTTGTTAGGTATACTTTTAGCAGTGTTAGCAAAGAAAGAAAAAAAAGGAGAATAAAATGCCCAAATGGGTTGGTTGGCCTGAGTTAATTGTCGTTTTAGTCATTGTTTTGCTTGTTTTTGGGGTGGGAAGAATTAGCAAAATTGCTGGTGAAATGGGCGAAGGCATCCGTGCTTTCAGAGATGGATTGACCGGCGAAAAGAAAGACGAAAAACAGTCCGAGGAATTACATTCATCAGAAAAAAATGATCAGTGAAGCTTATTGTTCTTAGATGAAGGTCTTTAATGTTGGCGCGCTTGAATTTGTTTTCATCCTGCTGATTGCTTTTATTGTGCTGGGTCCTGAAAAGGCGATTAAGGCGGCGGGTGATTTGGCGCGCTGGATCAGGGGATTGACCCGGTCACAATTCTGGCAGGATCTTGTTTCTACTTCAAAAGAGATTCAAGATATCCCCAAAAAATTGATGGAGGATGCAGAAATTCAGAATACTATAGCAGATTTAGACAGGTCCACGGGGGAGATAAGGAAGATTTTTCGTGAAACTGGTATGGGGATTGATCAAGAATTAAATTCGGACATGGGTGAAAAATCGGCAATGGAAAGCGGCGACAATAAAGAATCTGATGCGGTTTGAATTGGGTTTTGGTATTTGAACTTTTCATCCTGGGACGTTTATTCGTTTTTTGTTCAAGAATAAGGCTAAAAAACGGTCTGGCGATCGCCAGACCGTTTTGTCTGTATTATTGAATTTACTCTGTAAACAACCCCTTTAAATCTTCAACTTGATATTCTTTACCTTCTCTAATGATTTCTCGTCCCAGGTCCACCTTGTCCCACAGATTCCAGAAAATCAAGCCTCGAATTTTGCCTTCGTTGAGATAAAAAATGGTGCCCTTTTTGTAGGGCTCTATCCAATCTGAGACGATTGTGAAGTCTTTATTCATTTCACCGACAGCTTCATAACCGAGATCGAAAAGATCGGAATAAAAGAATGGCATGTGATCATATTTTTCTCTTTCACCTGCCATATTTTTCCCGGCAATTATTCCCATTGTGTTGGCGTTATCCTCATGCTCCACGCGCATCCGTTTGCCCAGGCCATAATTCATAAAATTGGCGACATCTCCGGCAGCGTAGATATCAGGCTTGCTTGTTTGAAGGAACTCGTTGACAAGGATTCCATCATCAACTTCCAGGCCAGTGTCCTTTGCTAAATCAAGATTGGGTATCAACCCTATACCAACAACAATAACATCAAATTCGCTTTCGCTGACTTCCTCGGTATCAATATTGTGGAATTCAACTTTGTATTTATTTCCCGATTTTGAAATTGAATCGACCAGGCAGCCATTGAGAATAGTCACACCATGCTCGCGATAATAATCGTTCAAGAATTTTGAAAGATCATCCGAGAAAAGCAGACCAGAAATACCAATTTCTGGAAAGATCATGGTCACTTCTTTATTATTCTTTGTGAGTGCTGCAGCAATCTCGGACCCAATGAAACCGCCGCCTATGACGCAAAAGGTTTGTTTCGTTTTTGCCAGTTCGTT
>LGHA01000151.1 GCA_001508595.1 Anaerolineaceae bacterium 46_22
TTCAGGGTCGAAGCAGATTGATTTTGGTTTTTAGTAGGCCCAAAATGCATCACAAATAGAAGAACTTTAATTCCCCTTCCCTTCAGGGAGGGGGTCAGGGGGTAGGTGTCCAATAGATCTTTTCGTAGTTTGAATAAGTCCGATATATTCTGGATTTCTTTGACCTGGATAAATTTTTGGGAACCCTCACCCTGCCCTCTCCCTCTGGCGAGGGAGAGGGTTTTTATTCAAAAATAACAAGCCATATTCTTACAGGGTGCGACCTTAAATAAAAAACGCCCGTCCGGGGCATTCAAATCATGTAAAATATTTCTTCACAAAAACAACCCCGCCGTGCCGTGTGCCGCTGAGTTTTGAACCTGCGTAAGCAGGTTTGTCGTACCCATCAGCTCTGCCTTGACAAAAGTCTATCGCATTACGTGATGGAGTTCTGACGTTAGTAAAGGGTGTTGGCCCAAAACTGGTATGCTGCATCACGAACACAGCAGGGTAAATTACTTATACCATAAATCCAAACCATTGAAAAGAAGCGAAATGTTAAGAATCTCAGCACATGAATACTCTATGATCATTTTTTTTCATTTGTAAAAAATTATGGTAATCTAAATGAGAAACAGCATTAATCAGAGAGAGATATGCCATGAGGACATTTATTGCAATCGATTTTTCTCCCCAAATCAGGGAGAAAATCGGCGAGATCATAGAATATTTTAAAACACAAACCCCGGATTACGCGCTCAAGTGGGTGGAACCGCAGAACCTGCATATGACCATCAAATTCCTCGGGGAAGTATCTGAAGCGCACCTCCAAACCATCAAGGACCTACTTTCAGATACCATCAAAGGCAGAAGCGCATTTGAAATTGAGGTAACGGGTCTGGGCATGTACCCCAGTGCACAAAAACCCCGGGTGATCTGGCTGGGGGTTGAAGGCAGTGACCCGCTGAAGGACATCCACAAAAGCCTTGACCAGGCTTTGCAAAAAGCATCCATTCCACCGGATAAACGCGGTTTGAGCCCGCATCTAACCATCGCACGGGTTCGCAGGAATGTGGAAACGCTGATTGTGCAGGATATTGGCAAAACGCTCTCCCAATTCAAGATCGACTCATTAGGAAAATGCACCATTGATAAAATTGTCCTTTATAAAAGCACCTTGACGCCGGGGGGTCCAATTTACGAACCCTTATTGTCCATCCCGTTGGATAAAGTATAATTTGGTAGATCAGTGATTTCTATAGTACAGAGAGGTGACATCTGGAAGCAATAAATTTAGCAAGAAACATCGCGAATTACCTGGAACAAAAGAAGGGGGAAGACATCGTTGTCCTGGATATCAAAGGCATTGCATCGTTTACGGACTATTTTGTTATCGCCAGCGGCACAAGCAAACGCATGCTTCAAAGCCTGGCAAGCAGCCTGGGTCGAGAAGTAAAGACAAATTATCACCTGACCAACCAGCCGCAAGGCGGCCCTGATTCTGGCTGGATTGTCCTCGATTACGGTGATGTGGTTGTGCATTTATTCTCCCCCAAAGAGAGGGATTATTACCTGCTGGAAGATCTGTGGTCCGAGGGCAATGTTGTGCTGCGATTGATGTAAATAGATCAATTACTCTGGAATAATTTTTCCCAGACCTCAGAAAAAACAATACCCAATATAAAAAGCGCTGCCTCAAATTGAAGCAGCGCTTATTTATTTTTTTACCAAAGCTATTTACGCTGCAATAGCTTCCAATACTTCCTGGCTGTGATCGGATGGTTTAACATTTTCAAAGACACGTTTGATCTCGCCTTCAGGGCCAATCACAAAGGTCGTCCGAAAAACGCCTTCATATTCTCTGCCAAATGACTTTTTCAGCCCCCAAACACCAAAAGCTTCACATACCGCATGATCAGGATCGGCAAGTAATGTGAAGGGCAGTGCATATTTTTCTTTGAATTTCTTATGGGACTCAACCTTGTCCGGGCTGATGCCGATGATCGTCACACCTGCCTTCTTAAAATCCGCATAGGAATCCCTGAAAGAGCAAGCCTCTTTCGTGCAGCCAGGGGTGTCATCCTTGGGATAAAAATAGACAACGATTGTCTCACCCGCGTAATCCGATAATTTATGGAGCTTTCCTTCGCTGTCTAACAGTTCAAAACCCGGTGCTTTCACACCTTCAGATAAAACCATTTCATTCCTCCTTTAGTTGTTATTATTATTTATATGTTTAGTATAGGCTTAAGCCTGGACCAGTGCAATTTTTTGTCTAACGAATCCAAAAAGCAAAACCCAGCAAATAAATCGGGATAAATAAAACGCAGGCAGCTGCAAACTGCATTAAGCCCCAAAGCGGTTTTTTGCCCCGACGCACCCCTTCCATCAACCAGATTTCAAACAAGCCAATTGGCAAGGTCAAGAAAACCGGCCACAAAATGAACCACGGGAAGCTAAGCAGGGCAATCAAGGCAAAAATCAGGTAAGCCAGCAAGATCAGGGCATTGTGAAAAATCATGGCTTTTTCCCAGCCCACATAGGTTACAAAGGTCAGCTTCTCAGTGCGCAGGTCCTCATGGAAAGTCTTTAGATCAGTCAGCAGGCGGTAAGCAAGGTAAACGGGGATCAAACCAGGTACAACCAGGGTCAATAATCGATGAGGTTCAGAGGATTGAGTGAAATAAGCAATGGCAGGTGGAAAAACCACAAACAGCAGCGCTTCAATCAGTATTTTATATGGGCGAAGAGCTTGCCTGACATCAGATAGGTAGTAGACGCCGCCTAAAACAACAAAACCAAGGATCAATAAGGTCAATCCATCCCACAAGAAACGCCGCATCATCCAGTCAACAAAGATTGTCATCGATGCCGTTAATAAGGTCGCGATCACCAGGGCAATCACCCACCGCAGCCGTTTGATTTCATATAATTTGGCATCTTTTGGCCAGTTTTTAATATCCCGCAGCTGCACGAGAATTTTCAACAATTCTATGCTCAAGATCACAAATAATAGGAACAAGCCGCCCTGGATCAAAGCTCCCCAATCTTTCATGTGACGGACATATTGAACCAGCCCTGCTCCCAAAGCATAAGTCGCTAGCATGCTCGCCAATTGAAAGGGTTTAATGGCCTTCAACAGGTTTTTAATAATCATTGCTGTCTCCGATCGGGATGCTTAATTTTATTTAAACTCCTTATTCAATAAATAATTTTAGCTAAATGGTATAATGGTGGCAAGTCTCAATTATTAAGCATTACTATGCGAAAAAATTTTAAGCGCACAGCTTTTATTATTCTCCTGATTCCCATTCTATTCTTCTTCTATGTCTTTTCAACAGCGGACATTGAAGGGGAAAATGAATTAATCCCGTCATTACTTAATTCTTTCACAAGAAGCAAAGTCAACTCACAGGCACCGCAAAGGGTGTATGTTGCCGCATCCCTCGCCGAATGCGGGGGTTTCACCCCCTGCTACACCAACACCAACGGGCTTGACGGACCGAACGGCACCGGCACCGGTCTGCGCGATGCCGTCAACGCCCTCAACCCGGGCGATGAGATTGTGGTCCTGGGAAACTACCTGGTCAAAGACCACACCGTGTTGATTGACAAAAACCTGACTCAACTTCACAGCTGGCGGGATCCTGAAGGACCTGACCATTGCCGGCGTAGATTGCAGCGGCGTCTCCCGTGACCTGGTTTCAATCAACAGCCAGGTTGACCTGCGCATCGAGCATAATACACTCACAAAAGGCGGTCGCGCTGTCGATATCAAGAGCGGGGATAGCACCGTGACCCTTGCCTTCAACCACATCACTGGCAATCAGGATTATGCCCTTTACCAGGGCATGGGACTCGGTTCAGGGATCGTCAAAATTTTCGCCAACAACATCCATTCAAACCGCACCGATGCCCAGGTCAATTGCAACAACCTGGGAAGCGCCGATCACAACTTCTGGGGCGAGGGCGTCCTGGCATCAAGCGGGGCGGAATTCTGCACCGTCAGCGACGCGAAAACCCTCGGTGCGCCCATCCTGACCGAAACAAATGCGCCCGGTGTACAGGCTCTTATGCAAAATGTGACCGACACCTTCGCCGCTGCCTTTGAAAATAATATCGCTGTCAAACGCAATTCCGGGGGCAATTACGATCTCGTCATCGTCAATCACGGCCAGGGAACAACGGAGAACATCCCCTTCCTCGGTGTGGGCACAACACCAATAATCGCCTGCTCAAACATTTATGATATCTTCCTGGCTGAAGGCGCTGTGGCATCCGACCTTGTGCTGTCAATAAAATACGACCTGAATGCTGACTGCATCAGCGCGATGGAATCCGTGGATTTTTGCGGGAGCAGCGACAGCAGCAAAATCCCCTTGTGGTGGTACGACCCGCTCAATAACCTGACGGACGGCTGGGACCGCACCGGGCAAATCCCGGCAGGCGAAAACCCCCTTAACGAAAACGGTCAATTGACAAGCTGCAATACGGCTGAAGACAGCCTGCAGGTGGTGATCGACACTTCCGGTCGCCCAGGGATCAGCAAAGACTTGAATTTCACCCCCTTCCTGGCTGGCTTGCCGATTGGCAGCAGCGACATCAAGACGTTCGGGGCTGTTCTCGACATCGATGAGGTTGATCTTTCATGGGAAACGGGCATTGAGAGCAGTATTTCAGGATACCATGTTCTCAGAGCCAGTTCAGAAACAGGTCCTTACAGCCGCATCTCGGCTTTCATCAGCGCAATCGGCTCAAACGCACTCTACCAGTACACCGACGTATTAAACACCACTGACTTCAACAAGAATTTCTATTACAAAATTGAGATCATCAATATCTATGGGGATACCATCCGAACCCATGGACCTCAAAGCATCCTGACATCAACACCCACACCAACCTTTACGCCAACAAAGACCTCAACGCCGACACGCACCCTGTATCCCACCCGAACCCCCTACCCAACCAGCACACCGGGTCCAACCAGGACGGCGACGCTCTACTACTACCGCTCCCCAACTTCCTATTACCGACCCAGAACCTCAACACCCTTCAACACGCCCACTCAGGTTCGCACCGATAGGCCATTGGAAACAGAGGTTTCACCGACAATTACAGAAATACCGCCCTCAGACCATAGCCTTTCACCGGTATTTATCACAGGTACACTGACCAAAAGCAGATCACCTTTGCCGACAAACACCATCTGGATCACACCTACACCAACACAGGTCCCTCCACAGGAACCTGGCCTCAATGACCAGGCACAAAATCCCTTGGTCTATTTGCTGATTGGTAGTTTTTCAGGATTGGCTTTTCTGAGTTTAGGTAGTTTCCTCTTGTTCAAAACCTATTTTTAATAAATCATTCACACAGAATACACGAACAATCATTTATCTATAGACTCCACTGCAAAAAGGTAGAAAGGGATTCCCAAAAGTACAAAACTTTAATATAATGAGTCTATGTTTAAACCAAATACACAACGCCTACAGCCAGCAATAATCAGTGCAGCCAGTGAGTTACCAGAAAAGCAACGAAAACGGCTAGAAGCCTCATGGGCAGGCACATTTTATAAAGAGTTCTTCTGCCGG
>LGHA01000012.1 GCA_001508595.1 Anaerolineaceae bacterium 46_22
TGATCGTGCCTGTGGCCTTGGAAAACGGTTCGCAGTTCGCTATCCGTGAAGGTGGTCTGACGGTAGGTGCTGGTGTTATCTCAAAGATTATTGAGTAAGGTTTATTAGGAAAACATTATGGCTAAACAAAAGATTCGTATACGTCTGAAGGCTTATGATCATCGAGTCATCGATCAATCTGCAAGGCGGATTGTGGAAACAGCTGAGCGCAGCGGCGCACAGGTTGTTGGTCCGGTACCTTTACCGACCAAAATTGAACGATTTACAGTGATGCGTTCACCATTTATCGATAAAGACTCGCAGGAGCATTTTGAGATCCGAACTCACAATCGTTTGATTGATGTTATGGACCCGGACTCAAAAACGATTGATATGTTGATGCGCCTGAATTTGCCGGCTGGCGTCGATATCGAAATTAAAATTTAGCATTTGTGTCGTAGGGTTGCCTGCGGGTGAATTCCGACAAAATTGAAATTCACCTGCAGGGAATCAATAAAAATTGATACTTGGCAAACTTACCTGAAGATGGTAAAATAGGCAGGTTTGGGCTTAAAGCCCAACTTTTAAGGTGGCATAAGAACATTTCTTGCCGTAGTCCCAAAGAATACGGAAGGGTCGCGGAGGAAAGGTTGACTGTGCTGCGGTCGGAGATGATGCAGCCGTGCCCAGGCTGACAGTCTCGTCAAAATAATTTGTAACAGGAGAATATCGAATATGTTTAAAGGGCTAATTGGACGAAAAGTTGGTATGACCCAGGTTTTCGATGAAAATGGGGCTGCGTTCCCGGTAACACTCATCGAAGCTGGGCCTTGTTATGTAACCCAGGTTAAGACCGCTGAAAAGGATGGTTATTCTTCGGTTCAACTCGGGTTCGTAGAGGTGAAACCTGACCGTTTAACCCGGGGGGAGCTTGGACACCTCAAACGCAATAATTTGCCACCATTAAAAGTACTACGAGAATTTAAGACGAAATCTCCAGACGTCTCGGAAGGCGACCAGCTCAAGGCTGACGTCTTTGAAAAAGACGAACATGTAGATATTGTCGGAACCAGCAAGGGCCGTGGTTTCGCCGGTGTGGTGAAACGCTACGGTTTTGCAGGTGGACCGAAAACACACGGTCAGTCAGACCGATGGCGCGCACCCGGTTCCCTGGGCTCCGGCACGACCCCCGGTCGTGTTTGGAAAGGCAAACGTGGCCCTGGGCGAATGGGAAACGAGATCGTGACATCGTCGAATGTTCGCGTGGTGTTGGTAGACCCGGAACGTAATTTATTAGCAGTTGATGGCTCCGTGCCAGGCCCGAGGGGCGGCATGGTTGTGATCAAGCCTGCCCGGAAACAATAAGAAGCCCGGTTGGGCGATAGCCAGTAATGGGAGTTGAGTAATCATGGAAGTTGATGTCTTCAACATGCAGGGTAAAAAAGTCAGCACGGTAGATCTACCTGCTGCGATTTTTGAAGCCCCAGTAAAAGTTGATTTGATGCATCAGGCATATGTCAGGCAGATGGCCAACAGCCGCCTTGGGACGCATTCGACAAAAGGTCGCAGTGAAGTCTCCGGTGGTGGTCGTAAACCCTGGCGCCAAAAAGGTACAGGGCGTGCCCGGCAAGGCTCTATCCGAGCTGCGCAGTGGGTTGGCGGCGGTAAAATTTTTACCCCCAAACCACGCTCATACGAAAAGGCAATGCCTAAAAAGATGCGCAGGGCTGCTTTACGGTCTGCTTTAACAGTAAAAGCTTCAGAAGGCGAAATCATCATGATGGATGAGTTCAAATTGGATGAAGTGAAGACCCGTAAAATGGCAGAAGTATTCAAGGCAGTTGCAGGGGATAGCACCGTTTTATTGGTGATCCCGGAAAACAGCCCCGAATATAGCGATGTAAAAACGGCTTGTGCCAACCTCGCCAATGTAAAGACCCTGATAGCCAGTTATTTAAATATCCGTGATCTATTGGGCTATAAAAACATTGTTATGCCCGTTGCGTCACTAGATGTTATTGAAGCTTATCTCGGATAGGTAGGAAGGAATCATGAAAAAATCAGTATTTGACATCATCCGCCGACCGATCGTTACCGAAAAATCGAATTATCTGTCTACATATTTGAATCAGTATGTGTTTGAGGTTGATTATCGATCAACCAAAACCACGATTAAAGAGGCAATTGAGACGATTTTCGACGTCAAAGTAGAACGTGTTAATGTTATGATCGTGCCCGCTAAGCAATCACGCAGCATGCAAAACCGCCGAATGCGAACTCGCTCAAGCGCCTACAAAAAAGCAATCGTGACCCTGGCTGAAGGCGAGCGCATCCCGATTTTTGAAGGGGTGGAGTAATGGCAGTTAAAGTATATAAACCAAAAACACCCGGTACTCGTCATAAGACCAGTTATACTTTTGAAGAGATTACCAAGACGAAACCGGAACGCTCATTAATAGTTCCATTGAAGAAGCATTCTGGTCGAAATGTGTACGGCCGTGTGACTGTGCGCCATCGCGGTGGTGCCCATAAGCGACATATCCGATTGGTTGATTTCAAGCGGGATAAGCTCGAAGTACCTGCAAAAGTTGCAGCCATTGAATATGATCCAAACCGGACTGCCCGTTTAGCTTTATTGCATTATGCTGACGGTGAGAAACGCTATATTGTTGCTCCTGTTGGCTTGATGGTCGGGGATAAGGTTTTATCCGGTGAAGTTGCCGACATACGTCCTGGCAACAGCATGGAACTGGCGAATATTCCGGTCGGTACAACAATTCACAATATTGAATTGCAGCCCGGTAAGGGCGGCCAGATGGTCCGTTCAGCAGGAACCTCAGCGCAATTACTTGCAAAAGAAGGTAAATATGCCCATGTACGACTGCCATCGGGTGAGGTTCGACTTGTTTTGCAAAATTGCCGTGCGACCATTGGTCAGGTTGGCAATGTGGATCATTCAAACATTAAACTGGGCAAAGCTGGACGTAAACGCAATATGGGTTGGCGCCCTTCAGTGCGCGGTTCTGCGATGAGCCCACGCGACCATCCACATGGTGGTGGTGAAGGTCGATCGCCCATTGGTATGCCCGGTCCAAAGAGCCCGTGGGGTAAACCCACTTTGGGTAAGAAGACCCGCCATAACAAACGAACAGACAAGTACATTGTTCGCCATCGCTCTCAAGCGAAACGGCGACGTAAGTAACCGATTAGTATAGCGAGAAAGAGGACGAGATTATGTCGCGATCGCTGAAGAAGGGGCCCTTTATCGCCCCGAAGTTATTGAAGAAAATTGAAACAATGAACGACAAAGGTGAAAAGAAAGTTATCCGCA
This sequence comes from Anaerolineaceae bacterium 46_22, assembly GCA_001508595.1. Classification (GTDB taxonomy): domain Bacteria; phylum Chloroflexota; class Anaerolineae; order Anaerolineales; family Anaerolineaceae; genus Brevifilum. Next base: position 3,311 of record LGHA01000012.1, read on the forward strand.
CCTGGAGTCGAGCCAGCACGATATTTCCCCAGATGGTAGGTCATACCATTGCCGTTCATGATGGACGTCGTCATGTGCCGATCTATATCACCGAAAATATGGTCGGTCATCGCCTGGGAGAATTCGCCCCAACACGATTTTTCCGTGGCCACGTTGTCGCTGGTCGAGCTGAAAAGCGCGCCAAGAAATAAGAAGGGTATTGAGAAATGGCTACTGATATTCGAGCGAAATTAAGTAATCTTGATACGTCAGCCCAGAAAGCCCGTCTTGTGGTTGATCTGGTCCGTGGTAAACCTGCGGAAGAGGCGTTGACAATTTTGAAGTTTACACCAAACAAGGCTGCAAAACCCGTTCACAAGCTGATCCAATCAGCAATCGCTAATGCAGAGGAAAACTTTGGTGTCTCAAGAGATGATCTGTATGTGCACACGATTTTTGCAGACGAAGCACCTACCCGAAAATGGCGGCGTTTTGGGGCACGAGGCAGATTTAAGCCGATACTGCGACGAAAGTCTCATGTCACAGTGATCTTGCGAGAAATGGAGTAAAGAAATGCTGGATACTATTATTGGAAAGAGCCAGGAGTAATTATGGGTCGTAAAGTACATCCGACTGGATTTCGATTAGGAATTAATAAGCCTTGGAAAGCACGCTGGTTTGCTGAAGGTATGGATTACCAGGATCAACTGCACCAGGACCTTGCTATCCGAAAATTGATCCGTGAGAAAAACGATCGGGCAGGTGTTTCTCTTATCGAGATTGAACGCTTCCCAGGCAAAGTTAAAATCTTTGTCCACACCGCAAAACCTGGTATTTTGATCGGGCGCGGCGGCGAAAATGTAAAAGCTCTGCGAAGTGATTTGGAAGCGCTCACAGGTGAGAAGATTGATCTTGAAGTCAAAGAGATCAAGACCCCTGATTTGGATGCTTATCTTGTCGCTGAAAATATTGCAGGTCAGCTTGTTCGCCGAATCAGCTATCGACGAGCGATGCAGCGTGCAATTCAGCAAGGAATGCGCCAGGGCGCTGAAGGCGTCAAGGTGATGGTTTCTGGCCGTTTAGGCGGCGCTGAAATGTCCCGAAGTGTATGGCTTCGTGAGGGACGTGTGCCTTTGCAGACGCTCCGTGCAGATATCGATTACGCCCAAACAGAAGCCCTGACAACCTATGGACAAATTGGTATCAAGGTTTGGATTTATAAAGGTGAGATCATGCCTCAGGTGGAAGAGGAAGCAGAATCCACTGAAGGCGTCTACGTCAGCGAGTAATAAACATGCCGGCAAGGGCGTCCGGCAGTTAGTGAGGAAGTCATTATGTTAATGCCAAAACGAGTGAAGTATCGTAAGCAAATGCGGGGACGCATGAAGGGTAAAGCCTATCGCGGCTCTGAAGTATCCTTTGGCGAATTTGGCTTACAGGCTTTAGAGCCAGGTTGGGTCAGTGCTCGACAAATTGAGGCTGCACGTCGTGCGATCGTCCATGAAATGAAACGACGTGGTAAGGTGTGGATCCGAATTTTCCCGGACAAACCTTATACCAAGCGAGCTCAAGAAACCCGAATGGGTAAAGGTAAAGGCCCCGTAGAATACTGGGTTGCAGTTGTCAAGCCAGGTCGAATTATGTTTGAAGTAGGCGGCACGGATCCGGAAACCGCCAAAGAGGCGCTCATCCGTGCAAAATATAAATTATCCGTGAAGACAAAGATCGTCTCGCGTGATGTGGCAGGAGAAGCGTAATAATGAAAGCAGCGGAAATTCGCAAATTAAAAGATGCTGAATTAGAAGAACAGCTTACGGAAGCTCGTCACGAGTTGCTGAACCTCAGGTTCCAAACGATCACCGGTCAATTAACCGATACCACCAGAATTCGTGTTGTGCGTCGGGATATTGCTCGGATGGAGACCATCATGAGAGAACGACAATTGGCTGAGACGGCTGAGGAGAGTGAAGCATGAACAATCGACGTCGATTGGTTGGAACTGTTGTCAGTAATAAGATGGCGAAGACCGTTGTGGTTGAAGTGGCACGCGTTTACAGACACCCTTTGTACCGTAAGGTTGTCCGGACAGCAAAAACATATAAAGTACACGATGAGCTTGGTGCCACACCTGGTGACAAAGTGAGAATTGTTGAAAGTAAGCCAATTTCACGAACGAAATATTGGGTTGTGGAAGAAATCCTACGAGTTGAAGAACGGTCTCAAGACGATACTGTTGAGGAATTAGGAGTTTAGGCCATGATTCAACAAGAAACTGTAATGAAAGTTGCCGATAACACCGGCGCAAAACTTATGCTGGTCATTCACATCACCGGCAGTTCTCGCCAACGTTACGGCTATGTCGGTGACATTGTTGTTGGTACGGTAAAAAGTGCCACACCGCAAGCTACTGTCAAGAAGAGTGAGATTGTGAAGGCAGTTATTGTACGGGCTTCAAAAGAGTGGCGCCGTGAAGATGGCTCCAGCATACGTTTTGACGATAATGCTGTTGTTATCCTTGACAATGATGGCGTAAATCCTCGTGGATCACGTATCTTTGGGCCTGTCGCTCGTGAGCTTCGTGAAAAGGGCTTCACTAAGATCGTTTCACTGGCACCTGAAGTTCTATAGCCAGGTTAATAGGAGTTATGAGATGAAGCAGAAGATACGAAAAGGCGACCGAGTTATTGTCGTCAGCGGTAAAGATAAAGGCACTGTGGGTGAAGTTATTCGGGTCATTCCGGATGAATCACGTGTGGTTGTTCAGGGTGTGAATATTCGCATCAAGCATCAATCCCAGACGCAGTCCGGTGGCAAGACCATACCGGCAGGTAAGATCGAATTTGAGGCACCTATTGCGATCTCAAATGTGATGCTTGTGGATCCTAAGGATGGCAAGCCCACTCGAGTCCGGCTTGAACGGAAAGATGGAAAACCGGTTCGAATTGCAAAACGCAGTGGCACGAAAATTGATTAATGGATTGCCATTTGGAGTTATAAATGAACAGATTAAAAGAAATATATAAGGAAGAGATCGCACCAGCCCTTTTTGAGGAATTGAACCTCGAAAATGTGATGCAGATCCCGAATATTGAGAAGATTGTGTTAAATATCGGCGTTGGTGAAGCGCTCGATAACCCAAAGGCGCTCGATGAAGCAGTACGGGATTTGACGACAATCACAGGTCAGCGCCCTGTTGTTACCAAAGCTAAAAAATCAATTGCGAACTTCAAATTACGAGAAGGTCGCGTGATTGGCACCAAGGTAACATTGCGTGGTGACCGAATGTGGGCGTTTTTAGATCGTCTGGTTAATGTTGCACTGCCCCGTGTACGAGACTTTCGTGGAATTTCCGCTGACTCATTTGACGGACGTGGAAACTACACCCTGGGCTTGCGGGAGCAATTGATTTTCCCTGAGATCAATTACGATGATGTCGGGACAGTTCGAGGTATGGAAATCACAATTGTGACAACGGCTGAGAATGATGATCAGGCTCGTGCGTTATTAACAAAAGTTGGAATGCCGTTCAGGAAAGGATAGTATGGCTAAAAAGTGTATGATATATCGCGAGAAGCGGCGGAAATATCCCAATCAGGTTGTTAACCGATGCCGACGCTGTGGGCGTCCCAGAGGTTATATTCGCAAGTTTGGTTTGTGCCGTATTTGTTTTCGGGAATTAGCCCTGCAAGGAAAAATTCCTGGTGTAACCAAATCGTCGTGGTAGATCGGCGGAGGTATTATTTATGAATGTTACAGACCCTATTGCTGATATGTTGACCCGTATCCGGAACGTTGCGATAAGCAACGGAACGCTGGTAAGCATGCCCAGTTCAAAGATTAAAGCAGAAATTGCTCGGATCCTGACCGAAGAGGGCTATGCTGAAAGTTACGACGTCGTTGATGGTGATCAACCTTATCAAAAAGTATTACGAATTCGTTTGAAATATATTGGTGAGAGACGACACCGTCGGCCATTGATCACGGGACTTGAACGTGTAAGCCGACCTGGATGCCGGGTTTACACCAAGAAAACGGATATCCCCTGGGTGCTTTCGGGCATTGGTGTGGCAATTTTGTCCACCCCCAAGGGTGTTATGACAGGCCAACGCGCTCGCAAAATGGGCGTGGGTGGTGAATTATTGTGCAAAATATGGTAGCGCCTGGCGCTATAGGAGGAACGAGACGTGTCTCGAGTTGGACGTTTACCGATTGAAGTGCCAGCAGGCGTTGAAGTAAAAATAGACGGTGCTCATGTTAAAGTCAAAGGACCAAAAGGTGAAATGGAATTCACCTTTACGCCTGAGATCAGCATTAAACAAGAAGGTGGATCGATCCTTGTTGAGCGCCCCACTGATCAACCAATGCATCGTGCCTTACATGGCACGACACGCTCAGTGATAAATAACATGGTGGTTGGTGTTAGTAAAGGCTTTGAACGTGTGTTGGAGATTGAAGGCGTGGGTTACCGTGCTGAGATGGATGGTAAGAATCTGGTTATCAACGTTGGTTATTCACACCCCGTTGTTGTTGAGCCCCCTGAAGGGATCAGCTTTGAAGCGGATTTGAAAACACGCCAAATTAAAGTTCTTGGTTATGATAAACAGGTTGTTGGCCAGGTTGCAGCGAACATTCGAAAGATTCGCCCGCCTGAACCCTACAAAGGCAAAGGTATTCGCTATCAGGGTGAATATATTCGCCGTAAACCGGGTAAAGCCGGCAAGACTGCACTATAAAGTTTGAAGGTGAAATAATATGGCAAAGAAAACACGGAATGAGGCTCGTTTACGCCGACATCGTCGTGTGCGTAAGAATATCTTTGGCACACCAGACCGACCGCGATTAAATGTTTTTCGCAGTTCATCTGAGATTTATGCACAGGTCATTGATGATGTACAGGGGTTTACCCTGGTTTCAGCGTCGAGCATTGATGCAGAATTGCGCCCTGATATGGAAGGGCTGTCAAATATGGAAAAGGCGCAAAAGGTAGGTCAGACGATCGCTGAACGCGCTAAAGAAGCAGGAATCACCCAGGTCGTTTTTGACCGTGGTGGATACAAGTATATTGGCCGTGTGAAAGCCATGGCTGATGCTGCCCGTGAAGGCGGCTTGGATTTCTAGGAAAGAGGCGAATATGTCGGACTACCAAAACGAGAATCAATTTGATGAGCGCGTTATTGATATTGCGCGAGTAGCCAAAGTTGTAAAGGGTGGCCGCCGGTTTTCTTTCCGGGTGGTTATGGTGATTGGCGATAACGCTGGTCGCGTTGGCTTTGGCATGGGAAAAGCAAATTCTGTTCCCGATGCTATTCGTAAGGCAAGCGATAAAGCTCGCAAAAATATGCACAAAGTTAACTTGAACGGCACTTCCATTCCCCATGAGGTTATTGGGAAGCAGAGCGGCGCGAAGGTTTTATTGCGCCCTGCCAGCACCGGTACCGGAGTTATTGCTGGCGGTGGTGTGCGTGCGGTATTGGAAGCTGTTGGTGTTCATGATATTTTGACCAAGTCATTGGGAAGCAAAAATATTTTAAATGTTGTTCGTGCGACCTTTAATGCCCTTGACCAGCTGAAGTCACCCGCAGAACAAGCAGCGCATCGCGGAAAATCTCTTGATGCGATTAAACCTTATTGGGAGCGAGAGACGAATGGCTAAGAAAAAAGAAGTGAAATTATCAATTACCCTTGTCAAGAGCCCAATTGGGTATTCAAAAAGACAAAAGGCAACATTAAAAGCAATGGGCCTCAAGAAAATTAATCAGACCGTGGTACAGGTTGATAATGATGCCGTTCGCGGCATGATTGATAAAGTGTCCCACCTGGTCGTGGTTGAAGAGGCATAGGTGTTATTATGCAATTACATGATTTAAAACCAAACGAAGGTGCTCGTAAAGATAAAAACCGTGTTGGCCGCGGTACTGCTGCAGGGCAGGGAAAAACCTGCGGCCGCGGTATGAAAGGCCAGAATTCTCGTGCAGGCGGCGGCGTTCCTCTGTATCACCAGGGCGGCAACCTTCCTTTTTTCAGGAAGCTTCCCTTTAAACGTGGTGAAGGTATGAACGTTGTAAACCGTGTACGATATGCAGAAGTGAACCTGGAAAAATTGGATCAATTTGACGCAGATACAGAAATTACCCCCGAGGTTTTGCTCGAGTCAGGTTTGGTTAATGACCTTTCCATGCCCGTCAAGATCCTTGGTCGTGGTGATGTGTCCGTGGCTCTGAAAATCAAAACACATGCGATTACAAAAAGCGCGCAAGAAAAGATTGAAAGCGCTGGCGGCAGTGTGGAAATCATCCAGGAGTAAATTTTGTCTTTGAGGCAATGAAGGAGACCTGAATATGAAGCGGTCGGCTTGGCGTCACCTTTGGAAATCACATGACATTCGGCGGAAATTAATTATTTCCTTAGTCTTACTTGCGATCTATCGTTTGGCATCAAATGTCCCGGTACCCGGTATTGATCGGACACTGGTTGCACAATTGACTCAAACCGGTGGTGCAGCAGGTGGCTTGATCAATTTGCTGGACATGCTGTCCGGTGGTGCAGTATCGAATTTCTCGGTGCTGGCGATGGGTGTATACCCTTATATTACCGCCCAAATTATTCTCCAGCTCTTGATCCCGATCATCCCCGCGTTAGAGCGAAAAATGCAAGATGATCCCCGCGAGGGTCGTCGTTGGATGGAGAAGTGGACAATTATTTTAACAATACCGATGGCAGCCTTATCTGCTGTTGGTCAGATCAATATCTTTAATGCTATCTTAGGTCAATCGGTAGTTTCTCGGTTTGGCTTTTCTGGCGATGTATTGATCCCAACCCTGGCAACGGTTATCTCTATGATGGCAGGCACCATGTTTGGCGTCTGGCTGGGTGAGTTAATCTCAGAGTTTGGAATCAGGCAGCAAGGTTTATCGTTGATCATTTTTGCGGGCATTGTTTCGCAAATCCCTCAGAACCTGTATCGCCTATTGAGTGACCCGAATTATTGGTGGCTGATCTTTCTCGTGGTGGCTTTGCTTGTTGTGACCATTTTTGCTGTGGTTTACGTTCAGCAAGGACGTCGGCATGTTCCGGTTATGTTCCCCGGGCGGCGTGTTGGCAGCCGAATGTCCATGCCCGTAAAGAGCAGCTTACCCTTGATGGTCAATATGGCTGGTATGATCCCGATCATCTTTGCCCAATCGATTATGACATTCCCGACGATTTTGGCGAGTTTTTTCAACAATTCAGACGTGGAATGGCTGCGAAACGCTGCTGCGTGGATTCAAAGCGTGTTGAGTGGTGAAGGTGTTATCTATCCAATTTTGTTCTTTGTCATGGTTGTGCTCTTCACATTCTTCTACACAGATATCCTGTTTGCACAACAGAATTATGGTGAAAACTTAAAGAAACAAGGAGCGCAAATCCCGGGTGTCGCTCGGGGCGGCCCAACCCAACGTTACCTGACAAAGGTTCAACGGAGAATCACATTGCCCGGCGCATTATTCCTGGGTTTGGTGGCAGCTATGCCTTATATTTTGGGTTTATTCTTGCCTGCAGGTTTGCAACAGACAAATATTTTCCTTGTTTCATCATCAGGTTTGTTGATTGTGGTCGGCGTTGTTCGCGATACCTTCCAGATCATCGAAACAGATTTGAAGATGCATGGTTATGATGACCGCTTGATCAGCTGAGGACGAAAATTATGGCACAGATGTATATTGTAATGTTAGGACCTCCAGGGGCTGGAAAAGGCACGCAGGCAAAACGCTTAGCGCAGGAACTGGCGCTTGTTCATGTTTCGACAGGGGATCTCTTTCGAGAGAATTTGAAGAATGAAACAGAACTTGGGAAACTGGCACAGCAATATATGGACCAGGGTGAGTTAGTGCCGGACGAGGTCACCATTCGCATGGTTGAAGAACGGCTTTCAAGGCCTGATTGTGAAGTTGGTGCAGTCCTTGATGGATTTCCCCGCACGGATGACCAGGCGGAGGCATTGGACTCCCTGCTTGAGAAATTTGACGGCGAAGTCAACCTCGTGCCATTTATCAAAGTTCCAGATGATGTTCTGGTGGAGCGATTGAGCGGCCGATGGATGAGCCCGTCAGGGCGTGTGTATCATGAGAAATTCAATCCGCCAACTGTTAAATGGATTGATGACATTGATGGGTCGCAACTCTATCAACGTGAAGATGACAAGCCTGGCACTGTCCGCCATCGTATCGAAGTTTATAATGAGCAAACAGCACCTTTGATTGCCTATTATCGTGACAAGGATATTTTGGTTGAGATCGATGGGACGAAATCTATCGACGATGTTTTTGCAGATATTATGAAAAAAATCGAGGCGGTTTAGGTGGTATCCTGGGAAAAATCGATCAATATCAAATCACCTTTTGAGCTTGATATCATGCGGGAGGCTGGCCGGATTAATGCTGAAGCATTATATGCGGCAGTTGATTTGGTGAAACCCGGCGTAACCACGGCAGAATTGAACAAAATTTTTGAATCCGTTCAAAAGAAGTATGCTGTTTACTCGCCCTTTAAAAATTATCCGGGTCCGTATCCCTATCCAGCGAGCATCTGCGCCAGTGTAAATGATGAGCTGGTACACGGCATTCCCGGAAAACGTGTACTCAATGAAGGCGACATCATCAGCATGGATGCTGGAACCGTTTACCAGGGCTTTGTTGGTGATATGGCAGTTACTGTGGCTGTCGGTGAGATTGACCCTCAGACTAATCGACTGCTTGAAGTAACCAAACAGGCGTTGGATATCGCCGTCTCAAAAATGGTGCCGGGAAATACGGTTGGTGATATCGGCTATGCTGTAGAAACCTTTGTCGAAAGCCAGGGTTTTTACATCACTCGAACTTATACCGGGCATGGCGTGGGCAGAAAGATGCATGAAGGACCCCAGGTGCCCAATTACGGCAGGCCTGGTAAAGGCATGCGCCTCAGGGAAGGGATGACGATTGCCCTTGAGCCCATGGTTTTGGCAGGCACATCCAGGACAATTGTCAAGGATGATGAATGGACTGTTGCATCTGCTGACGGCTCAATGACAGCTCATTTTGAGCATACAGTGGCTGTAACTGCCAATGGACCAGAGATTTTAACGCTGTTATAAGCGGATTAAACTGGACGAACTTAATTGTAGCAAGTATAATAATGACTTTGCGGCAAGATAGAGGAGTTAGAAAATGAAAGTATCAGCATCAATAAAGAAACGCTGTGCAAAATGCAAGATTGTGAAACGCAATGGACGTTTGTATGTGATTTGCGAAAATCCGAAACATAAACAGCGACAAGGATAAGGAATTTATACTATGGCACGTATTGAAGGTGTTGACCTGCCTCGCGACAAACGCGTTGAGATTGGTCTGAGATATATTTATGGCGTTGGCCCCACCCGGGCAAATGAAATTATTGAAGCGACTGGGGTTGATCCTGACACACGCGTTCGTGATCTATCAGATAATGATGTTTCGAAAATGCGCGATTATATTGCCAGCAACTACACTGTAGAAGGTGACTTACGCCGGCAAGTACAAATGAATATCAAGCGCCTGATCGAAATCGGGACCTATCGCGGCCTGCGTCACCGACGCGGATTACCCGTGCATGGTCAGCGAACCAAGACCAATGCCCGAACCCGTAAGGGTCCGAAGAAGACCGTGGCAGGACGCGGCCGACGTCGTGGAGTTGGCAAGAAATAGTTATTATAGCGAATTCCTTCCAGGATTGCTTCTGGGGTTCTCCTTCCTTTCTCCCCGCGGCGAGAAGCAGCATTGGATGGGTAAAGAGATTGAATTAGTGAGGTACTATGGCTAAAAAACCACAAAAAGCGCGGCGAACAAGTGGATCCCGCAAAATTAAACGCCAGATGTCATCTGCCCAGGTGCATGTGATGGCTTCTTTCAACAACACAATTATTACTGTGACAGATCAGCAAGGTAATACAGTATGTTGGGGAAGCGCTGGGGCAGCTGGTTTCAAGGGCTCTCGCAAGAGCACACCCTTTGCTGCACGTTTGGCGACAGAACAGGTCATGAAAACAGCACAAAGCTTTGGTATCCAGGAAGTTGATGTGATCATCAAAGGCCCTGGTCCCGGTCGTGAAGCGACCATTCGTGCTGTGCAAGGTATGGGGATTACCGTGCGTTCTATTGAGGACGTAACGCCGGTACCGCATAACGGATGCAGACCACCCAAGCGACGCCGCGTTTAGTAATAGGATTAAGAGAGGAATAAATGGCAAGATATACTGGTCCGGCGTGTAAATTGTGCCGGCGTGAAGGTGAAAAATTATTTTTGAAAGGTGAACGTTGTTTCACCCCGAAATGTTCTTTTGAAAAACGAGCCTATCCCCCCGGGGAACATGGGCGTTTTAGTGGACGAAGAGGGCGTGAATCGGACTACCAGCGCCAATTACGCGCGAAGCAGAAGGCAAAACGAATTTACGGCGTGCTTGAACGTCAATTCAGGCGCTATTTCCGACACGCTCAGAGTAAGCCGGGTTTGACGGGCTTAAACTTATTGCAGGTTCTCGAATCTCGTTTGGATAATGTTGTTTATCGCTCGGGTTTTGCCGAAAGTCGAAGCCAGGCTCGCCAATTGGTGAATCATGGTCACTTTATGGTCAATGGTCGCAATAATGATATTGCTTCTACCATTCTTAAACCCGGTGATACTGTTTTGGTGAGGGAAAATTCCAAACAAAACACTTATTTTAAGACGCTGCGGCAATCTGAGGAAACGCGCACACCACCAGCCTGGGTTGATTCTGATTTGGACAAGCTGACTGGCCGTGTTATCCGTTTACCCGAACGTGCTGAAATTGACGGCAATTTGAATGAACAACTTATCGTTGAATATTACTCACGATAAAGTGGCTCACTGGTTAGTGCAAAAGGATGCACTGGTAAGGGGTATGACGTGTCTGGAATAATGAATATGGTAAAACCTAAAGTTGAACGAGTTGCAGAGGCTCGGAATTATGGCAAATTCGCAATCAGCCCGCTTGAACGCGGCTTTGGTACGACCATTGGCAATGCCCTGCGCCGAGTCTTGCTTTCTTCCCTGGAAGGTGCAGCGATCACATCTGTACGCATTACGGATGTGCTGCACGAGTTCAGTGAAATTGAGGGTGTGCGGGAAGATGTCATTCAGATTATTATGCAGTTAAAACAATTGCGTATGATTTTGTTTGATGTTGATATTGCACATTTGCATCTGGAAGTTAGCGGTGAAGGTACCGTCACAGCAGCGGATATTATCTGCCCGCCTGAGATTGAAATTGTCAACCCGGATCTGTATTTGTTTACAGTTGACAGCGGTAAAGTCGATCTTGAGATGGACCTGACGGTAGAACGCGGTCGCGGCTATTTCCCGGCAAATGATCGTAACGATAATCTGCCTATTGGCGAACTGCCGGTTGATGCGATCTTCACACCTGTTCGAAAGGTTAATTGGACAATTGGTTCTGCACGCGTTGGTCAGAGTACGGATTATGACCGACTGATGCTTGAAATTTGGACCGATGGGACCGTTTCTCCTGAGCAGGCAATGAGTGACTCTTCAAAGATATTAATTGATCACCTGCGCTTTATTGCCGGGATCAGTGAAGAATTATTGTCCGTACCGATTGAGCAAGCGGAACCACAACCTGTGGTCAACAACGAAGCAGCAGAGATGCCGATTGAAAATCTCGATCTTACAGTTCGGGTATTCAATTCACTCAAGCGTACCGGTATTACAACTGTAGCTGACGTCCTTGAACTCCTTGATAAAGGTGAAGAAGCAATCCTCGCTATTCGTAATTTCGGCGAGAAGAGCCTTGTGGAGCTGACGGAAAAGCTGATTGAGAAAGGCTTCCTGGAAGAGGAAGAGGAAGATATAACGGAGAGTTAAAGTTATGCGACATAAAGTTAAGGGATATCGCCTCAACCGCAGCGGCGGACACAGAACAGCCATGCGGCGAACGATGATCCGACAATTATTAGAAAACGAACGGATTAAGACCACGCTTCCTAAAGCGAAATTTATCCAGGCAGAGACTGAAAAGTTGATTACACTGGCTCGAAACAGCCAGGATTTTGAAGAGTCAGCAGCCGTTTATGCTCGGCGCAAGGCAGTAGCAAAACTTGGCAACGGCTCTCGTCCGATTGTGCAGAAATTATTTGATGATATTGGTCCGCGCTATACCAACCGAAATGGTGGTTACACACGCATTTTGAAATTGGGCCCCCGTCAGAGTGATGGGGCTGAGATGGCGCTGATTGAACTGGTTGAAGAGTAATCCAGACCGGATTAAAACCGGATGGGTTTAGTACATTACAAAGTTATTCTTTCATACAATGGCTCAGAATTTGCCGGCTTTCAACGACAGAAGGATGCACGAACTGTGCAGAGCGAATTTGAGGCAGGCTTGCGCAAGATTGGCTGGCAGGGTAAAAGTGTCTTAGCTGCCGGCCGCACGGATGCTGGGGTGCATGCTGTGGGTCAGGTGGTTAGCTTTCACCTCGATTGGCAGCACAGCCTTGATGATCTGAGAAATGCCCTCAATTATTATTTACCGAGGGATATGGCTGTGCAATCTGTCGAAATCGCACCTGACGATTTTCATCCCCGTTTCGATGCACAATGCCGTTGTTATCGGTATCAGGTCTTTTGCTGGCACGTACGTGACCCAATTCGCGAAGTCTTTGCATGGCGGGTCTGGCCAAAGCTTGATCTGAAACGCATGCAGGAAGCTGGAAAAGTGCTGATAGGCGTACACGATTTTCAGGCTTTTGGCAGCCCGACCAGCGAGAAGGGTGTCACCATTAGGGAAGTGTTTGACCTGAACTGGCAGCAAGATGTTGAGGGCTTGTGAAGATTGGTCAGGGTGAAGTTTCCCCGGATATATTATTGGAGAGCCTCCAAACCGGGAATTTATCTCTGACAGGTCTGGCTCCAGCAACGGGGCTTGTATTGAAAGAAGTACTTTATTCGTAAGAAAATCTATTTAGATTTCAGCATTAAGTCTGGTGACTTAGAGCAGGGATCTTTGAATGATGGAGAGTTAGACAGTGAGAAAAACATTTGTACCTAAAGGAAAAGTTGAACAAGAATGGCTGTTGATTGACGCCGAAGGTCAGAACCTGGGACGTTTATCAACAAAAATAGCCCAATTGTTAATTGGAAAACACAAGCCCAATTACACACCTGGTGTGATGACGGGTGCCAATGTGGTTGTGATAAACGCGGAGAAGGTTGCCGTGTATCCCACCCGTTTGGACAGTAAAATTTATTATCATCACTCAAATTATCCCGGCGGTTTGAAATCTATTGATTTACGAACACAGCTGGAGAGGCACCCAGAACGTGTGATTGAGCACGCTGTGAAGGGTATGATCCCCAAGAACAAGCTTGGGCGCCGGATATTTAAGAACCTGCATGTTTATGCTGGCCCAGAGCATCCCCACCAGGCACAGGCACCAGAGTTAATTGAGTAAGAGGAGTAACTAGGATTTATGGATAAACAATATTACGAAGGTATTGGTCGTCGAAAAGAAAGCTCAGCCCGTGTTCGGCTTATGTCGGGTTCAGGCGATTTTATCGTCAACGAAAAAGATATCGAAGCTTATTTCACTCGTTTAGGAGATATTGAAGCCATCATCAAGGCGTTCGAAATCGCCGGTCAATCACAGGATATTTACGATGTAACTGTGTTGGTCAACGGCGGTGGCGTAACCGGGCAACGGGATGCTGTCAAGTTGGGTTTGTCCCGCGCTTTGGTTAAAATGGATGAGGAATTACGAGCACCATTACGGCACAACGGTTACCTGACACGCGACCCACGAGTCAAGGAGCGCAAGAAACCAGGTCTCAAACGAGCGCGCAAGGCTCCTACTTACACCAAGCGCTAAAGCAATTCCATTATTCTTCTGGGATATCCTTGTTAGCTATACGGCGGCAGTGATCTCCCTTATGTGAGGCAGATGTAGATGCCTTATCTAATGGATAATATAATTAGAGGTATTGATAGAGACGTTTATTGACGTCTCTATTTGTTAATCAGGGAAAATAGGGAAAGAAAATGACACAGGTTGAAAATCGGGCGGTCGGTATAACCTTAATGGGTCTTGGCCCCGGTGACCCTAAATACTTGACACTTGAGGCTTTAGCCTGGTTGAAGTCAATAAAGGTATTATATTTGCGTACCTCTCAGCATCCGACGGTATTGCATTTGCCTGAACACCTGGAATTAATCAGTTTTGATGAGTTATATGAAAAGCACGAAGGCTTTGAAGCGGTTTACGAGGAGATTATCGATCGTGTGTTAAGCCTGGGAAGAGCGTCAGGTGGCATTACTTATGCAGTGCCCGGCCACCCCTTTGTTGCAGAAGCAACCTGCCCGGAAATTTTACGGCGGGCGAAGACTGAAGATATTCCTGTGCGGGTTATTGATGGCTTGAGTTTTTTGGAACCGACATTCAGAGCATTGTCGTTGGATCCTTTCCCGGAGTTGGTGCTTGCAGACGCCCTGAGCATGGCAGGTTCACAAACCCCACAGACGCCTCCTTCATCACCGGTTCTGATCGCCCAAATCTACTCACGAATGGTGGCATCTGATGTCAAGTTGACCTTAATGACCACCTATCCAGATGACCACCCGGTCAGACTTGTCCATGGGGCAGGGACGGATAAAGAAGTGGTTGAAGACTTGCCTTTATACGCGGTGGACCACAGCGAGCACTTGGGATTGTTGAGTGCTTTATTTGTGCCGCCACTCTCGCCTTATACGTCTTTCGAGTCATTTCAGGAAATTATTGCAAAATTACGGGCACCTGATGGCTGCCCCTGGGATCGTGAACAAACGCATGAGAGTTTGCGCCCTTTTTTGCTTGAAGAGGCTTATGAGACACTGGATGCTTTAGATCGACAGGATATGCGGGGCCTTGAAGAAGAATTAGGTGATTTGCTCTTGCAAATTCTCCTTCATGCTCAAATCGCTAATGAAGAAGGGGATTTTAATATCCACCATGTATTGGACGGCATTGGATCCAAGCTGGTCCGCAGGCATCCACATGTCTTTGCGGATAAAAAGGTAAGCGGCGTTTCAGGCGTGCTGCATAATTGGGAGGAAATTAAAGCTGAAGAACGTAAGGATAATGGTGATAAGGCTTTGAAAGGTCTGCTGGATGGTGTGCCTAAAGCCCTGCCAGCTTTATCACAAGCAGGTGAAATCATTGAACGTACCAGGCGTGTAGGGTTTGATCATTTAATTTCGAAGGGTGACCCT
>LGHA01000152.1 GCA_001508595.1 Anaerolineaceae bacterium 46_22
TACGACAGCACGCCTAAATCCTGGTCTGCCAGCCTGGGAATAGCAGCTTTAGGGTTAGTTGCAATTCAGTCGGGCACAAGCATGATGCTGATCATCACATGGGCAATTGTTGATATCCTGGAACTCATTTATTTGCTGGGATTGGCAGAGGACACCCAATTCAATCGTCGAATTGTTATTGCTTTCGGTGTGCGAATTACTTCAATTATTATGCTCCTTCTTGCCACGGCAAAAAATTGGCAGCTTGCTGGAACGACGGATTTGACAAGAATCGCACCGGAAGCAGCTTTTCTGTTTTTGCTGGCAGCCGGATTTCGGCTGGGTGTTTTCCCGCTTAATTTGCCGCTGCTCCAGGAACCTTCGCTGCGACGTGGAGCCGGGAATATTCTCAGGATGGCACCTGTTGCAGCCAGCCTTGGTTTATTGGCACGATTGCCTGAGGGGATTATTACCCCCAATTTAAGCGGCTTGCTGCCTCTATTTCATGCTTTGCTCTCTATAGCTGCCCTTTATGGCGCATTTCGGTGGGTCACATCACAAAGTGCTGTAGCCGGACGACCTTACTGGATCATTACATGGGCTGCCCTTGCGACTGAATCTGTCATAAACGGTGCCTCAGATGCCAGCCTGGCATGGGGTGTGGCTTTGCTCTTGTCGGGCAGTTTGTTGTTCCTGTATTATCCGCGTATTCAACGAATGAATTTTTTGCTTCACTTTGGGTTAATTGGGTTGATCGGCTTGCCGTATACGCCCGCTGCCAGCGGGTGGTTTGGTTTAATGGCGAATGGGTTAACCCTTTGGGTATTCTTTTACCTACTATCACATGCAATGATGGTCCTGGGTTATTTAAAGTTCACTTTGGAGCCAGGTGGTGAAACCAGCGTTTTAGAGTCATGGGCAAGGCTGGTTTATCCGCTGGGTTTAATCATTATCATTCAAGCCATCATCACTTCAGGATTAATTGGCTGGCCAGGGTCATTAATTTTGGGTGTATGGTGGCTTCCTATCTTCAGTATATTAATCATATTTGGTGCTTTCTATCTAATCAGGACAGCCGGGTTTGACGCAGCAAACATAAAGCTCCCCAGCAGCAGCGGCATCACAAAAGTATTAAATTGGATCCTTCCAAGGTTGGAACCGGTTTTCCGCCTGGAATGGGTTTACAGGCTGATATGGCGAATTATTGAAGGATTCAGCCGAATTTTGAAGATTTTCTCCGTAATAATAGAGGGCGAAGGGGGCATCCTCTGGACAATCTTACTTCTTGTATTATTGATTTCTCTTCTTTCTAGCATAGGGGGGAACTAAATGGTGGCTCTATCAACCCTTGCTTTTTTGTTGATCGTCATCACCGCCATGGTCATTCTAATCTTTCGGGATTGGCGTATCAACACTGCTGCGCTGGCGCTGCAGTATTTGGGAGTTTTTTACCTGGTGACGCTCTCCTGGCCAATCGGGCTGGCGATTGTCAAATTGATTGTTGGCTGGATGGCGACAGCAGCTATCGGGCTGACCTGCCTGCGTCAAATGGATGATAATCCCCCGACAGAATCGACATCCAGTTTATTCTTCCGAGCCCTGGCAGGATTGATGATTATCCTGGTGATGTTTGTAATTTCTTCCACCCTCCAAGAAACGGTTTTCCCGAATGTGGATTTAGTCATTATCAGAAGTGGTTTGATGATCGTCGGGATGGCTTTGATGCAGCTCGGAACCAATGCTTCGCCCTACCTGACGATCATGAGCTTATTGAGCTTTATGGCAGGATTTGAGGTGATCCACGCAGCCCTAGAGCGTTCAACCTTGCTGATTGGTCTAATGGCGAGCGTGAACCTGGGACTTGCCCTAGTAGGTGTATATTTCATCATGAAAACCAATGAGAGAAATGTTATACAAAAAGAAGAGGAAGACAAATGACCCTGAATACACCGATCCTGTGGGTCATCCTGCCTTTAGTGATCAGCCTGATTACCGGGATTTTTTACCGCCGTCGAATTTTAAGCCTTGTAATCACCTGTACCACCGGGTTCGGATTAGGTGCTTTAGCTGCATTTTTCCCGGAAGATATGGTGATCAGCATCGGGTCTCTAACATTAACTTTCGTTGAGAACCTGGGAATCCTTGGTCGGCAAATCAATATCTCCTATCAAATCTTACCTTTCATTGCATTTATCTACTTTGCAACTGGTTTATGGGCTGTTGGGAGTGCACGACCAAGTGTGCCAGAATCATTTCGACCGACCAGCCTGGCTATTACAGCACTTCTGACAGCAGCATTAGGTGTAGAACCTTTCCTTTACGCAGCTTTATTTATCGAAGCAGCCATTCTTTTTTCGATCCCGATGCTTTCGCCGCTGTTGTCGAAAACCCATCCCGGTATTCTGCGCTTTTTAAGCCTTCAAACACTGGCATTACCTTTTATCCTCCTTGCTGGATGGTTGTTGAGCGGTGTTGAGACACTGCCGCCAGACAGCCCATTGATTGTGCAAACAATGATCATATTGGGGCTGGGCATTGGGTTGTGGTTGGCTGTTTTTCCCTTCCACAGTTGGGTCCCAATGGTCAGCGAAAAAGCCCATCCGCTGCCTGTCAGTTTTGTGTTATTTATTTTCCCGACAGTCATCGCATTGTTCAGCCTTAATTTTTTGGATCGCTATACATTTCTGCGAACATCCCAGGGCTTGTATCAATCACTGAGGTCTATTGGTACTTTAATGATTGTGTTAGGGGGCTTGTGGACAGCTTATCAAGATGATATTAAACGTGCTTTTGGTTTTTCAGCCTTATCTGAAACAGGTTTTTTGCTGCTGGCAATTGGGTTGGCTGACCAGGGAGGTCTATCTTTGCTTCTAATGTTATTCCCTGCCCATGCTGTCAGTTTCTGGTTGTGGGGATTCACGCTGAGCTTGTTCGAAACCCGGGCAGATTCCCACTCAATTCAGGCATTGCATGGTTTTGCTCAAAGATATCCAATTATTTCAAGCGGTTTACTGGTTGCCCAATTGAGCATCGCTGGTTTGCCGCTGTTTGCCACATTTCCAGTAAAAATCGCCTTGTTTTCAGATGCTCTCGCTGTCAGTTCTGATTTGGGCACCTGGATATTTGTCGGCAGTCTTGGGCTTTTCTTTTTTAGCGTTCGGCTTTTAATTAATCTTGTAACACCCAATACAGAGCAGGCCATCACAAGTTGGGTTTTGACGGAAAAGCCAGATGTTTATTTACCGATTCTTCTGACAATTCTGGCAGTGATCATTATGGGATTATTCCCGCATGCAATTTTGACAAATATCACCACTATCTTGACCGCCTTTGGACAACTGCAGTAATATCATCCACGAAGCACAATCCCTTATCCTTTGTCTTATCAGCCAATTTCGAAGGTAATTGTGTATAATTCTTAACAGTTTACTAGAAGGTTTCAGGGTAGTTCCCACCCCAAAGAAGATAGGAATAATATGGACAACTCACTCAACGAAGAACAATTACAAAAACGTGTATCCTGGTTGGATAATGAACTTCGGAATGATAAAACCGCTATTGCATCTCTGCAAAGTAAATTAGAAAATCTCGACACTGAGAATTC
>LGHA01000153.1 GCA_001508595.1 Anaerolineaceae bacterium 46_22
CTTTATTGGGCACGATCCCAATACAGAGCTGTTCAAAAGTCAACTCGAACTGGATGACCTGGGTTACGTTGTGATTGATAAATACATGGAGACAACCGTTCCGGGTGTTTTTGCAGCAGGTGAAGTTGCGGACCCAAATTTTCGCCAGGTGATAACATCAGCAGGTATGGGCGCTGCTGCAGCTATCCAGGCGACAAGATATTTAGAGGAAATAGAAGAAACAAATTGATAATTTGGGAGTTTCATTAACATAAAAACCCGGAGTACTATACTCCGGGTTTAGTTATTAAATTTGTATTGTTTTAGTCAGGGTTTGCTACAAACCAGCTAAACACTCTTAATTCGCTGATGTTTCCAGCTGATTCCCAATTTTCTTCCTCTTCCCCACCTAATTGCCGTGCGATATAAACAGACCATCGGTACACATGCGGTTTCCCATCCGTGGGAAGGAGTGTATCGGGAACGATGAAGGAAGTATCGTTCACATATTCAACAATTGTTGTATCATCTTCACTGGTCAAATCGGTAATTGTTACAGCGTAAGCTTCGTTTGCGTCCAGCTCACCAACAGCAGCCCATTGGAGCGTTATCACATCTGTGCTTGAGGTAAATGATGCACCATTTGATGGCAGCAGTAAATTAGGCGCAGGATACGGCGGCATTGGGGTGGGGGTTGGCGTTGGACCAGGTGTTGGTTCACGCTGACACAGGGGGATTTGGAGTATTCGCCCTTCAAAGACGGTGTCGTTCAACAAGCCGTTGTACTCCCGGATTGTTGCCATGCTGACGTTGTATGTATCAGCAATGGAACTGAGGGTGTCATTGGCTTGAACATCGTAGCTAATCGTTTCACAAGCAATTTCCGTCTTCTGGGCATCGCTTAACGTTGCTGTGGGTTGCGGAGAAGCGGTTGGTGTGGGCTGCGGGATCAGTAGTGGCTGACCTTCGTACAAATCACAATTTGCTGAAAGGTTATTCTCAAGAATAATACTTTGAACTGAAATGCCAAATGACGCTGCAATACCAGCGCAAGTATCCAATGATTTTACAGTGTAATCAAGCGGTGGGAGGGGTGTCCAGGTGGGAGCCTGGGTAGCCGTAGACGTGACCGTGGGTGTAATGGTTATCGTTGGGCTGGGCGTGGCTGTACCCGCCTCTGCAATCGGTGTGGCATCACCTGCCTCTGCTGCTGGGCTTCCCTGGATAATAAGGAAAACGATAGCAGCACCTAATGTGATCACTAAAGCCAGTATTCCCAATGCAGCAGGAAGGCTCAAAGTGATCTCAGGTAAGCGTTTTGCCCGAATTTGTTCTGCTTTTTTGGTACTGGCTGTGCTTTCTAATTCAGTGCCGCACACGATGCATTTGGTAGCGGAATCGTTTAATCGAGTACCGCATACCGGACAAAGTTTTGTTTTTGAAGTGTTCGTTTCTTGGCTCATAGTATTTCCGGACTAGTATACCTCATGGATTAAAATTTATACAACATGACGTACAACCATGTTTATACTTGAAAATGGTATAAATAGGCAATGAACCACAGTCTTTATATCCATATACCTTTTTGTCGACATCGCTGTCATTATTGCGATTTTAATACCTACACCGGTCAAATTGGATCGATTCCCGCTTATGTTGAAGCATTAATTAGTGAACTTCGTATAGTAAGCCTGGCAAAACCGGATATCCCAATACACACTATCTATTTTGGGGGTGGTACGCCGTCATTAATCCCAGTTTCTATTTATGAAGAAATAATAAGTGCAATCAAGGCTGGCTTTATGCTAGGTTCAGATTGTGAAATCAGCCTTGAAGCCAATCCGGGTACATTAAAAAAGGAATATTTACACCGCCTAGTTGGTTTGGGGTTTAATCGACTCAGTATTGGTGTGCAATCCCTGGATCCATTTGATCTTGTCCGATTGGACCGAATTCATTCAATTTGGGATGTTTTGGAAAGCATTCACCATGCAAGGCTTGCAGGTTTTGACAATATCAATCTCGATTTAATTTTTGGTTTACCCTGGCAAGATTTAGAGACATGGAAAAAGACATTACTTCGAGCCATTGACCTATCGCCAGAACATTTTTCAATTTACTCTTTGATCATTGAGCCCGGCACACCATTATTCAACTGGTATCAAAGGGGATTGATCAAGCAGCAGGATCAGGATCTGGAAGCAGATATGTATGAGCTGACCATTGATACATTAAAAGGATCTGGTTATGAGCATTATGAAATCTCAAATTGGGCGAAATACGATCAAAATTGGGATTTCAGGTGCCGTCATAATTTACAGTACTGGTTGGGTTATCCATACTTAGGTATTGGTGCCGGTGCCCATGGATTTTCGGATGGTTTTAGAACCGTTAATACGTTGACCATTCATGATTACATTAAGCGCATGAGTCAGGACGATTTCCTACAAATGCCTTTTCCTGGGACACCAGCCCAAATTTCAATGGATGCAATAGACATAAAAACCCAAATGTCGGACTTCATGATGGTAGGGTTAAGGTTGGTTAAGGAGGGGGTTTCAGAAGCAAGGTTCAGGAAATTATTCGGTAGATCTATGACTGAAATTTTTTCTCAAGAGATTACCACACTGACCAGGCAAGGATTAATTGAGTGGTCAGAAGCTGAGGAAAGGAAATTGCATTTGACAAAGCGAGGTGTTTTTCTTGCAAACCGGGTCTTTATGGCTTTTGTCTAATTACGCAACATGCACCCGAGTGCCAAGGCCATTCGCCGTCCATACATGCGGTTCACAGACGGGATTGGTCCACCGGAAGAGCCAATTTGCATCGTGGTTGCGCATGTTGACACAACCGCTGCTCATCGGAGTCCCAAAATTATCATGCCAGTAGGTACCGTGCGTGGCAATGCCATTTTCTAACTCAAAGAAACAGTTCCAGGGCACGCCAACCAATTCGTATGCCATGATATCTGTTGTGACCTGTCCATTTCCCATGTGTTTTGAGGGCATTTTTATTCCAACTCGATAATCACCAATTGGTGTTCTTTTGACTGGTGTTAGCGCACCGCTTGAAATTTTAGTTTGGAAAACAGCTTTATCGCCTTCATAGGCTGTTAATTCTTGATCGAAAATTGAAATATCAATTCTCTTTTCCTCTGGCGGTACATCAGGTGAAATGGGTTCAAATTCCGAATCTGGTACAATGCGTATGTGCTCCGCAGGCACTGCAAATCTCAGTCGTAACAATTCATCTTCAAGTTCATACCAGGGTTTTCCATCCGGACCGGTGACGATGTCCCTTATCCAGTGATAGGAGTGGTAATACAGCCGATAAACGGGTTCCCACCCGTAGAAAGATGAATAACGATAAGCCCTGGTGAATGGTACAGTAATTTCACCCAATTGTCCATCTTCATGTATGCTGTCAGTCAGCGGGTTTAAGACCGTATCCACCTCCACCAACCATTTACGATGAACATAACCGCCCCAAACCCGGTACCAGATAGGATTGAATTCTGGGCCGAACTCTGATTCAACCTCATCATAGACATTAATCAGATCATCTTTGAAACGCTGATAAAGGATAAGGCTCTCTTCATTGG
>LGHA01000154.1 GCA_001508595.1 Anaerolineaceae bacterium 46_22
CTTGAATTTGTCAATGACTACGGTGTTCGCGTGGTGGGCGGCTGCTGCGGCACCCGTGAAGATCATATTGAATTGATCAATCAAGGCTTGAATCGCAATCGCCCTTTGCCGCAAGCGCCTGAAAAGGAACCCCTATTGGCTTCTCCTGTGCAGGCAGTCGCCATGACTCAAACGCCGCCGCCCTTTTTGATTGGTGAGCGGTTGAATACCCAGGGATCTCGTCGGTTCAAACGTTTGATCATGGCTGAAGATTTTGACACGATCATCGAGATGGCACGCTCCCAGGTGGACAGCGGCGCGCATGGTTTGGATATTTGCGTGGCTTTGACAGAACGTGACAACGAAGTGGCATTGATGTCCAAATTGGTTAAGAAGCTTGCCAACGCTGTTCCGGTGCCTTTGGTGATTGATACAACTGAAGTCGAGGTGATTGAAGCCGCATTAAAAGCAAACCCGGGCCGCAGCCTGATCAATTCCACTCATCTTGAGTCCGGACCTGAAAAAGCCGGCCAGGTCTTTTCCCTGGCGAAGGCATTCAATGCTGCAGTGATTGTTCTGACCATTGATGAGAACGGAATGGCAAAGACAGCAGCGGATAAGCTGGCTGTCGCCCGGAGAATTTACAACCTTGCAATAGAAGATCACGGTTTAGCACCGGAAGACCTGGTTTATGATGCGCTCACATTCACACTGGCGACGGGCGACCCTGAGCTGCGCGATTCAGCGTTACAAACCCTGGATGGCATTCGCAGGATCAAAGCTGCAATGCCAGGTGTATTGACCTCACTGGGTGTGAGCAATGTCTCCTTTGGTTTGTCCAGACCTGCCAGGGCGGTGCTCAACAGCGTCATGCTGCACCATACCGTGCAAGCTGGCCTGGATATGGCGATTGTCAACGCAGCTCATATTAAACCCTACGCTGAAATCCCTGAAAATGAGCGAAAGTTAGCGGAAGACCTGATCCTCAACCGTGATCCTGATGCTCTTTCTAAATTAATTGCTTACTTTGAAAATGTTGAAGAAGACACAGAAGGCTCAACATCGGGTCAGGGCGTGCTTGAAGCCATGCCCCCTGCAGAAAGGCTTCACTGGCGGATCTTGCACCGCCACAAAGCCGATGTTGAAGCGGATATTGATATCCTTTTAGAATCTGAAAAGGACAAACCCAGATCAGAGGCTGCCGTTGATGTTTTGAACAATGTACTTCTGCCAGCGA
This sequence comes from Anaerolineaceae bacterium 46_22, assembly GCA_001508595.1. Taxonomy (GTDB): domain Bacteria; phylum Chloroflexota; class Anaerolineae; order Anaerolineales; family Anaerolineaceae; genus Brevifilum. The sequence continues at coordinate 1,217 of LGHA01000154.1, forward strand.
TGAAGGATGTCGGCGATAAATTTGGTGCAGGTGAGTTGATTTTGCCCTTTGTGCTGCAAAGTGCAGAAGTGATGAAGATTGCTGTCAATCACCTGGAGAACTACCTTGAAAAGAAAGTTGGCAGCACCAAGGGCAAACTGGTGCTGGCGACGGTTTATGGTGATGTTCATGATATTGGAAAAAACCTGGTTAAAACGATCCTTTCTAATAATGGCTACGAGGTGGTTGATCTTGGAAAGCAAGTGCCGGCTGAGACCATCATCTCACGAGCTGTGGAAGAGAAGGCAGATGCCATTGGGTTGAGCGCACTTCTGGTCAGCACAAGCAGGCAAATGCCCTTGATCATTAACGAGCTTGATCGGCGTGGGCTTTCCATTCCTGTTTTGATTGGCGGCGCGGCGATTAATCCACGATTTGGCAAACGCATCCTGCTGACAGAAGCAGGGCATTATTATGAGCCAGGCGTATTTTATTGTAAGGATGCATTTGAAGGTCTTTCAACCATGGATGCCCTGATGAACCCCGAGAAGAAGGGAGCTTTGATCCAGGAAACACATAAAGCTGCAGATTATGAACTGGGTCGGGATTTGTCAAACCCACGCGCAGGTGCTCGACGGCGAGCTGTAAACCAGGTTAAAGAACTTAGGTCCCTGCCGCTTGCACCTTATTGGGGACCGAAGGTCGTAAAAAACATGCCCATTGAAATGGTTGCTGAGCACCTTTCAATCAACGAGCTGTACCGGCTGTCCTGGGGTGCAAAAAACGCGCATGGTGAAGAATGGGAAAAATTAAAGGCTGAGTTTGATGCTCGTCTTTTACGAATGCGTAAAGAAGCTGAAAAAGAATCCTGGCTGCAGCCTCAGGGCGTTTATGGGTATTGGCCCTGCCAGTCGGAAGAAGATTCACTGCTCGTGTACGACCCCCAGATCTTAGAATATGGGAAATTGAAGGTCTTGCAGAAATTCGAGTTTCCGAGACAAGAAGGCGGTCAGGGTCTTTGCCTGGCAGATTATTTTGCATCTAAAGCATCTGGAAGGATGGATGTTGTTGCCTTCCAGGTGGTCACTGTTGGGCATAAACCAACAGAGCGTTTTGAGGAATTGCAGGATCGGGGAGAATTCGCGGAGGCGTATTACCTTCATGGTTTGGCAGTGCAAATGGCTGAAGCAACCGCGGATTATCTGCATGCCCATATTCTCAGTGAATTAGGGCTGGCGCCCGAACGCGGAAAGCGCTATTCCTGGGGTTACCCTGCCATTCCGGAGCTTGAGGATCACATGAAGGTATTTGATTTATTGCCGGTTGAGTCCGCTTTGGGAATGAGCCTGACATCTGCTTATCAACTTGTACCGGAGCAATCCACGGCTGCCATCATTGTTCATCACCCTGATGCAAAGTATTTCAATATTGGTACAAGCCGGGTTGAACAATTGATGAAGGCATAAGGATTTAGGAAGGTTATTATGGCACACGAAGAAAGAAAATTTCGAATCCGTTTGAACCAGGCAACAAAACCGATCGTGACGGACGGGGCGATGGGAACCCTGCTGCATGAACGGGGTGTTGAGATCGATGCCTGTTTTGATGAGCTCAACTTAACCGAACCCGCTGTTGTTGCTGAGATTCACCGTGATTACATCCAGGCAGGTGCTGAGATTATAAAGACCAACACTTTTGGCGCAAACCGCACAAAATTAGAGCGACATGGCCTGGATGACCGCGTGGATGAGGTCAATGCAGCAGCGGTGAACCTGGCGCAAAGAGTGGTTGCGGCTTCATTTAAGGAAGTATTTATTGCGGGTGATATAGGACCTTTAGGTGTCCCACTTGCGCCCTTTGGACGGATGCAGGTTGAGGAAGCCCGTGAGGTGTATAAAGAACAAGCACAGGCGCTTGTGGACGCCGGTGTCGATTTGATCCTGATTGAGACAATGGTGGACCTGTATGCTGTACGGGCGGCGGTTGAAGCCGTGCGCCAGGTTGACCCGGACATACCAATCATTGCCTCAATGACATTCACGCGAGACCGACGAACGCTGCTTGGCGATACGCCGCAAGAAGTTGCCATAAAAATCAACGATTTAAATGTGGATGTGATCGGTGTAAACTGCTCTGGCGGACCCTCGCAATTATTGTATATCTTACGGCAAATGGTTCAGACAATACCGGATGGAAAATTTTCTGTGATGCCCAATGCAGGTTTTCCTGAAAAAAGCGGTGGGCGCATCATGTACCCGGCAGGCCCCGAGTATTTTCATGATTATGCTCTCTCTTTTTGGCGTTCAGGTGCAGCTGTAATTGGGGGCTGCTGTGGCACAAC
>LGHA01000155.1 GCA_001508595.1 Anaerolineaceae bacterium 46_22
GGTTTAAGGGGCAAAGGCTCGCCATCAGGCGTTTCAAACACAATCGGGCGCTCAGTTTCTGGGGCACGCCACGTGGCATAATTCACCCTGCCGTCTCTGAATAATAATGCTGGTTGATACCCCTGTGCACCTTGAAGGACAATATCATGCAAGCTTGGCGCATATTCCAAATATTCCGCATACATCACGATCACATTTTCAAATGCCACGGCTTTGTCGTTGTTGCGATCGGTCATCAAGCCCATTTCCAGCACACCCTCCCGATCGAACTCCTCCCATAATTGATAATTCCCTATTTCTGGATCATAGCGCCACTCCATGATGCTGAAATTGGCGTATTCCACCCGCAGTTTCAATCCGCTGGCATCCCCCACCGGAGGTTCGGATTGAAAATACATGCCGCGTAAATCCGGCGGGCTGTTATCAATCCCATTTTCGCGAGCGTAGGCTGTCAACGCACCTGAATCGGCAAACACGCCGGTTGCAGAATGTGTTGACTCCCCACACATCGGCGGGCAGGGTAAAGCATTGAAGGTCAGGGATCGTTCACCCAAAACCTCAAACAGAACCTCGTCCACCTGCGGATCTGCATTGCCGTATGCCAACAATCCCTGGTAGAGCTGGGCTAATTGGGCATCGACCAGGCGCCCCGACCGCACTGGGCCGACCACACCTGCATCTTCACCGTAATAAACCGCCAGGAAGCGATTCATCTGATACCCGATGAAATACTCAAAAACAAGGTCCGCGCTGGTCAACCCCGCATGCGGACGCCCCTCACGCGGCCAGTTGGATACCTTGATCATCACCGGGCGCCTGTTAAGAACACTTGGGTCAGAAACGGACAAGCCCGTCAGTGGATTGACACCTTCTTCAAAATAGAAATAAGTAGCTGGGGCAGGTGTTGGACTCGGCCCCGGCGTGGCAGTCGCTGTTGGCACTGCTGTGGGAATTTGTGTTGGTGTTTGGTTCAATGTTGGACTTGCCAATTCTTCAACAAAATCAGCACCTTCTTTTTCCTGTGATTCAAGAATAGCGACGGAATCCGGAGTGCCAACCGTCGTACAAGACGCGAGGGAAAGAACAAGCAACAATCCTGGGACCAGAATACTTTTATGCATGGAAGTATTGTAACACCCCGAGCTTTTTAAGCGAATCATATCCATTCTGGTTGAAAAAACACTTAATAGAAACCAGCATATCTTCTACGGACAAAATTTTTTATAATCCGTACCAAATAATTCAGGCTGCTCCCCCTCTACCTGCATCCAAAGATCGCAAATAACCCCATCATAAGAATCCCCACTGCGCTCCTGTAAATATTCACTTACAAACAGAGCCGATTCTGGCTGCCCGGTCCGCAGATAAGCCTCAATGAACACAAATAATTCTGTGACTTCATTGGATTGGTCTTCCAATCTAAAAGCTTCATCCCCTAATGCAGCCGCCCGCACCCAATCCCTTTTCTGTGCGGCGAGTTCAGCTTCTTCAAAATAAAAACACCAGGACTTGCCAGGAACCGCATCAAAAAGATACCCGGGAGGGCTTGCCGCTTTTTGAGGAGAAGTGTCAATAAGGGAAAGTTTGGAAAGGGGCAGCGCGGGCAGCATAAAATCTGGAAAATCCTCCGGGAGACGTTCAGGATGCGCATCATCAAGCACGCGCAAACAACCCGGTGGTTCGTAGTAAACCACCAATATCTGATCTGTTGACCCTGAAAATTGAAGCGACCTGATAGGATGTTCAATTTGCTGACCGGGTTTCAGGGCTGGTATCTCGTTCCCCAATCGCACACTCAGGTATTGCACCATGTAATCAAGGTCATTGCTATCATTCTCAGGTGCATAGGTCCAGTTTAAAATCGCAGTCAGGGAGTCATCCTGGTAAAGGGAGAGGGAACGCAAATCATTTATCACCAGGGAGGTACCAGGAGCCAGGCCTGGTAAGCGACGTGTCAATTGCTGGAAATAACGTTGAAGGACCACCCATTCATTTCGATAAAAATTGGCATTCCAGAAGTGAAAGCCCGTCGATCCACCGACAAGCAGGGCGATCAGGGTGAGTGTCGGCAGCTTGAGACGAGTCCGATATATATAATGCAGGACAACCGTAAATAACAGCGCCACCCAGGGCATGAATGATATTGTAAACCGGCTGTAAAACACTGACCGGATGTTAATATTTAGATCCGTCAACCAGAAAGGCAAGCCAGAAAAGGCAATCCCAACACATGCAATCAACAGGGCATGTCTTCCAAATGAAAAACCACTGACCGATTCGCTTCCCTTATCTCCAGCTTTTTTCCGAGGATATAAATAAAGCAAGATAAAAACAAACCCGCTTGTCAACCCAATCAATGCAAGATAAGCCAGCCAGAAAGATCGACTGAAACCCTCAGGTGATAAATGCGGAAAAGCCCGCCCCCATGCACCAAAAACCGTCTCAAAGATCTGTGTCGGGATCGCTGCCACCCAATCACGTAGCACAAATTTGGTTTCTTCACCGCCAAGCGGCTGGTAAGTTGGAAAGCGAAAGATAAAAATCCGCCAAATGAAGAAACCCAGGCTTGCAAACCAGTAGGGTATCGTATGCATCAAGCCCCATCCTACTCGCCGGTCCAGGTCAACATCCCGTTGTTTAAGCGCAATCCATACAAGGATGGGACGAATTGCTTCCCAGCCCAGAAAGTACTCAATTGAAAATTGGCTGAGGACAAGTGCACCCAGGGCTGGCAGATGCCAGGCAATTAGACGCCATGCCAGGCAGCCTTTCATCGGCACCTGGATGGCACGCACCATCCCGATGAAAGAAAACAGGTAAAGCGCCATCGCGATAAAGTGGTGATTATAAATGATCGCCTGCGGATGACCGAGGAACCCGGGATAGACAACGAAAAGAAGGCTTGCCCACAAAGCCTCTTTTTTATGTTGAGGCCACAACAATCGGAGTAAATACCAGAACAAAAGGACACATAACCAGAAAAACAAAAGGGCACTGATGTGATATCCAAAGGGGCGCTCCCCAAAAACTGGCGACAATCCCATAAAAGTCCAGGCGGAATAGGGTCGATCTAAAGCGACAAAGTCTGGATACCCTTCCGGACCGAACATATGATTGATGTAGGCATAAGGCCAATCGTCCCAATAATAGCCAAGGGTTGGGATCAACAAGCCGTGTGCCAGAACGCACAACAAAAGCAATGTCAATGGGACAAGCAGATGAAATTTTTCAAGGCTGTCGAGAATTTTCTTCGCCATGGTTATTTAGAGAAATTCGAAACGCAACGCTGATGAAATACCTGAAAGATTATTAAAACATAGGATGACGATCATTTTCTGAAGTATACCATTTTCACGTGGCTAAATAATTCAACGCCGGTTGAATCATTCATAGTCGATCATTATATTTTTTTCACAGGCTTTGAAACAATATTACTGGAACATATAATAAAGTTTATGATTGATTAACCTGACCCCCTGCCGATTAAATAAAAAAATACCCTCGGTGCGACTCGAACGCACAACCTACT
>LGHA01000156.1 GCA_001508595.1 Anaerolineaceae bacterium 46_22
TGCTGAAGCTGTCCGATGCACCATTCAATGCCTGGAACAGGGATTTTGAACCTTTTCAGGCATGATAATTCCCACCTAAATAAAAAAGGCCGTGACTGAACACGGCCTGAATACGAACTTATTCTGATCGGGAGGATCTCAGGTCAGCCAACTTGAGCAAGGTCGACCATGTCCTCAAGAATCGTCTCGAGCGCCATGGTGTGACTGCAGCGGCCCCGGGTTTGGAAAAAATCACAGGTGCAATGCCATTGTCCTTCATCATAAGTCACAGTATGGTCATTGTTCTCACCTTCAAATGTCACAGTAAATGACTTGAATGTAATCCGTTCACGTTCCTCTGCATATCTTTTGGCTTTTTCGATCTTGCCGATCAATCCGTAGTCCATAACGCACTTTTCCTTTCTATAGAAGGGGATATAAAAAAGAGCACGCGCGACCTTTGCCGGCGTGCTTGAATCCAATATATTTTGGTCTCACTCTTTGCATGAACACCTTTTTCCAAACAATTTATTTAACCTCAGTATAAACGGAGTCACGCACAAAGTCAACGACGTTTCTCCAAAACCAGCGCGTCTTCTCCGCCTGTGTAGTATCGCTCCCAGCGGTTAACCACGCTGTAACCTGCGTTGTCATAAAGACGGATCGCAGCATGGTTTGAAGCACGCACAGACAGCCGAACGGTCTCCGTACCAAGGGCAATTTCACATTCCTGCAGCAAGGCCTTAGCAATACCGCGCCTGCGATAGGCGGGCATCACAGCCAGGGTGGTTACCCAGCCCTGCTCTCGGGACGCCCGAATTTCACCACCAATAAAACCAACCATGCGATCATCCAGAACCGCCTTTAAACGAATCATACCCGGCAAAGTCAGTATGCCGATCAAATCCCAAAAAGGCCAGATATCTTCCGACTTGAAGCACAGTCTTTCAAGATGCTTTAGCTGTGAATAATCTCGCCATTCTGCAGCCTGGATGGACCAGTTCGCAGGTTTTGAGGTTTGATTGGTGCCGGAAATTGTCATAATCGTCCTGAATGGTTTGCTATGTGAATCCAAAATACTTAAGCATTATACTCGCAACCGGGTTTGAAACTCTTTAGGGTACCGGATCATCAGGTTAATCAAATTTGGTAATTAACATTAATACAGACCTACCCCCGCCCCCTCCCTGAAGGGAAGGGGAAAAAGTTCAAAGTCCCTTCCTTTTAGGGAAGGGATTTAGGGTTAGGTAAACAGAGACCTATTTTACATATTTATCCATTTATATTGTTAAACTTCAACGCAATGTATGATCATTTTTTACAAAGCAGATTTAGCAAATGTGACCAGCCTACAATCCACACCGTTCAGGAAGTAAAAACAAGTAAAATAGAAGTGTAAACACCTTATTTATGAATGATAGGCGTAATAATGAAGATAAAAATCGCACTGGCACAATTCAACAGCAAACTCGGCGATGTAAAAGCCAACCTTGAAAAGCACCTCGAATTAATTGAGGCGGCACATCAGCAAGATGCAGATCTGATCATCTTTCCTGAGCTCTCTTTAACCGGCTACGCCTTACAGGACCTGGCTTACAACGCTGGCTTGCGGCCGCACCATGAGGACCCTGTATTTAACGAGTTGTTTAAAGCCAGTAAAGATATTGACCTGGTGGTGGGTTTTGTGCACGAAGACTGCCGGCACCGATTCTACATCGCATCGGCTTACCTTTCTGAAGGCAAGACCCGCCACATCCACAACAAGGTTTACCTGCCGACCTATGGTATGTTTGATGAAGGACGCTTCTTCGCTGAAGGGGATTCGGTGAGGGCATTCGATACAAAATTCGGCAGGGTGGGGATGCTGATCTGTGAGGATTTCTGGCATGCCTCGCTGCCATACCTATTATGGCTGGATGGCGCGGATATCCTTCTATTCCAATCAGCTTCACCCGGCCGCGGTTTGAATGAACGACCCCGCTTGAGCAGTTCAGAATGGGTGGAGCACACCAACCGGGCTTATGCCGGCTTTTTCACAAATTTCGTGGTCCATGCCAATAAAGTCGGTTATGAAGACGGGCTGAACTTCTGGGGCGGCTCCACCATTTTTGATCCAAATGGTGAGCTGGTGATCCGTGCGCCAGATTTTGAAAGCACATTAGCCGTCGCCGAAATTGACTTAAACCAACTGCATCGTTCGCGCGCCAGGCTCCCGCTGCTGCGGGATGAACGCACAAACGTGGTCCTGCGTGAGCTGGAAAGAATACTGGGTGTAAAATGATCGATCTGACCATTAATCCGGACCTGACTATAAAAATCCTGACCGGGTTCATCAAAACAGAACTCAACCGGGTGGGTTTCAAAAGAACGCTAATGGGCGTCTCCGGTGGGATTGACTCTGCCGTCAGTCTGTACCTGTCTGCCAAAGCTCTGGGACCTGAAAACGTGCTGGCGGTTCGCATGCCGTATAGAACTTCTCCGCAAGACACCCTTGAAGACGCCCAAGCCATGATCGATGACCTGGGCGTGCAGTCCATGACGGTGGAGATCACCGAGATGGTCGACCCTTTGATCAATCATTATGAGAACATGACAAAACTGCGGGCGGGCAACATCATGGCGCGCATGCGGATGATCGTGCTGTATGACCAATCGGTGCCCTTTAAAGGGCTGGTGATGGGGACCAGCAATAAGACCGAGATGCTTTTAGGCTATTCCACAATCTTTGGGGATTCAGCCGTTGCACTTCAGCCGATCGGCGATCTTTATAAAACCCAGGTGCGCCAGCTTGCCAAAGCCCTGGGCGTGCCGGATAAGGTCATTCAAAAGGCACCCTCCGCAGATTTATGGGCAGGGCAGACTGATGAGGGAGAGTTGGGATTCACCTATGCGGAGGTGGATAAGCTGCTGTACTTGCTGGTCGATCAGCGCTATCGGCCGGAAGACTGCGTGGAGGAGGGGTTTGATCAAGCCTTTGTCGAGCGGGTGATGGAGTTGATGCGCCGAAATCACTTCAAACGGGTCATGCCGCCGATTGCCAAGCTCTCCCAGCGCACGATTGGCTATGACTTTTTATACCTGCGCGATTGGGGAACGTAGGAAAACGGTGGGATGAAATGATGCGCTTTCATTCCCCCTGCTTGCGGGGGGTTAGGGGGGTGGGTTTTTGTGCCTTGGTCAACCTGAATCCCACAGGCCTCACACCCTGCACCTAAAGGTGTTCCTCTACCCACCAAAGGAAGTCAAATTTGTTACTGCGATCTTGCGAAGCAGTCCCAGGTAAGGCATTTCTTCTGTGATTAAATGATGTTCTGAATTCATATGAGATTGTCTTAATTATTCCAATCCGAGATTGCTTCGCTCCGCTCGCAATAACAGTTCGTGAAGTGTTGTGTGAAGTTCACCGCACCTGCACAGGTATGCCCCATGTACCAACCCAGCCTAATCAATTTTGTTTGGAATGAAGTGCACAAAATCTACAAACATCCTCGTAGGGTGCAGTGCGATTTTCACTGCACCATCACAGGCATGTGTTCAATAACAACC
>LGHA01000157.1 GCA_001508595.1 Anaerolineaceae bacterium 46_22
TTTGGAGAAAATATACGAGTTGGATGACAATCTGCAAGAAGAAAAACGCGGCGATTTTTTGTTAAGTTTTGATAAAGAACGTCTTCAATTGGATGTGATAGAGGATTTTCTTTCTAAACAGTCTTACTGGGCTGAAGGGCGTTCTTTAGTGAAGATCGAACGGTCCATAAAAAATTCAGTATGTTTGGGCATTTATCATCTTGGCAAACAGGTGGCTTTTGCACGTTTGGTAACAGATAAAGCGACATTTTCCTGGTTGGCAGATGTAGTTGTCCATAAGGACTTTCGTGGACAGGGATTGGGAAAGTGGCTGGTTGAAGCTGCCTGTAAATTCTCGGATCAGCATGGGATCATGGATATGCTTTTAGCAACCCGTGACGCTCAGCAGCTGTATCAGCGTTATGGCGGTTTTTCACCGATAGAGGATCCGGCAAAATGGATGAGAAGAATGAATACTGATCAGTAATAACCAGAAGTGAATCGGAACAGGAAGGAGGTTTCGCCAGGGTCGTTACCGATTACACAATTTTCGCCTATTTGTGCGATGTGTTTATCTTGGAAGAATACCAGGGACAGGGCCTTGGCAAATGGCTGACGGAAACCATCCTCAACGTGCTGGATGAGGAGGGTGTACGCTGGGCCATGCTTGCCACCCGGGATGCACATGAACTTTATGGTGAATACGGTGGATTTCAGAAGCTCTATCTGCCGGAGAAGTGGATGGGGCGGGTTAACCCTCGGCTTCTCCAAAGTTCCGGACAGCAGTATTCAGTGCCAGGTGACGGCATGTAAGGATTTACGCATGTGTGGTGAGTGTCTGATAGTCAATGCGGCAAGGCATAGAAGACACGATTTAGAAAAATAGATCATATATCATAAATATTGAAAAATGGTATAAAATAAATATGGGGAATCATTTGTATGATCAATGGGGTCTTGAAGGTTCCCATGAATGCTGGCAGTATAAGCCCAGTGATTGAAATAACAATAATATGGAGGCAGCCTTGAAAACTCTTGTAGCTGGAGCAATTGGTGAATGTGTTCATGTGGCTGGCGTGATTAATTTTTTGCGCTTGGCTGAGCAATCAGGGTGGCGAACGGTGTTTTTGGGACCAGCAGTTTCACCTGATGCTTTATTAGAAGCAGCCCGCAAAGAAGACGCGACTCTTGTTGGCGTTTCTTATCGGTTAACACCGGAGACTGGTGAACGCTTGTTGGGTGAATTCGCTGAGGCTGCTGATGAATTGCGACAGAAAGGTGTTAAATTTGTTTTCGGAGGCACACCCCCTGTGTCGGAACGCGCTGATGCTATTGGCTTTTTCGATGCAGTTTTTGATGGAAATCAACCAGTCGAGGATATACTGAATTATCTGCGCGGACAAAAGCCTAGTTCCGCCCATGAAGAAGATTATCCCCAAAAAACGATTGATAGAATCCTTTGGAAAAAGCCTTATCCCATTTTGCGTCATCATTTTGGTCAGCCAACGATGGAAGCGACGCTAGAGGGGATCCAAAAAATTTCAGAAGCAAAAGCCCTGGATGTGATTTCTTTGGGGATTGACCAGGACGCACAGGAAAATTTTTTCCACCCTGAGCGGCAGAACCCCCGCCGTAAGGGTGCCGGTGGGGTACCGGTCCGCTCATCCGAGGATTATAAGGCATTGTACCAAGCCAGTCGGAGAGGGAATTTCCCATTATTGAGATCCTATTCGGGCACTGATGATTTTATAGCATTGGCAGAGATGTACCATGAAACAATTAATATTGCCTGGTGTGCCATACCTATTTTCTGGTTCAATCAGATGGATGGTCGGGGCCCCTGGGGTTTGGAAGAGAGCATCCGAAAACACCAGGAAGTGATGGCATGGTACGGCGAACGTGGTGTTCCTGTTGAGCTTAATGAGCCGCATCATTGGGGCATGCGAGATGCACCTGATGTAATTTTTGTTGTGTCGGCTTATTTATCTGCATATAATGCTAAAGCATTTGGCGTGCGAGATTACATTGCACAGATGATGTTTACCAGCCCGCCTGGGACTTCTGACGCAATGGACCTTGCAAAAATACAAGCCTGTTTGGAGATCACGGAGCCATTATCAGACGATAATTTTCATATCTGGCGTCAGACCCGAACGGGATTATTAAGTTACCCCCTGGACGAAGATGCTGCTCGTGCACACCTTTCTGCCAGCATTTATTTACAAATGGCAGTCAAACCGAACATCGTTCATATTGTTGGACATACTGAAGCCCATCATGCAGCAACCGCAGATGATGTGATTGCCGCAAGTAAAATGGCTCGCCAGGCAATTGAGAATGCGCTAAAGGGGCAACCGGATATGCTTAGTGACCCCAGGGTCCAGGCTCGTGTTAAAACCTTGCTGGACGAAGCAAGCGTTACCCTTTCTGCAATCAGGGGATTAGCAAGTAAGGCGGTTATTGACCCTTTCATCGATCCGGCTACGCTAACCAGGGCTGTAACCAGCGGAATCCTTGATGCACCACATTTAAAAAATAATCCCTTTGCAAGAGGTCAAATTAAAACAAGAATTGTGGGTGGCGTATGTCAGGCTGTCAATGCTGAGGGGATCCCATTTTCTGAAGAACAACGTTTACTAATATTATTGAAGGAGGATAGATGACAACAAAAAAGTTTACAGTAATTGGTGCCGGAAATGGCGGTAAAGCAATGGCTGCCCATCTGGCAATAATGGGTCAGGAAGTGACCCTTTATAACAGGTCTTTTATACATATCGAGGTGATTGCAAAAAGGGGGGGCATCGATCTTGAAAGTTATCAGGATGGTCCCCACGGATTTGGCAGGCTTGCTAAGGTTACTGATAACATTGAGGAAGCCGTTAAAGATGCAGAAATCATTATGGTTGTTGTGCCTTCATTTGGGCACCGAGACATAGCTCAACTTGTAGCACCTCACTTGAAAGACGGACAAATTGTAATTTTACACCCGGGACGTACCTGCGGGACAATTGAATTTCGGCAAGTACTCGATCACTATGGTTGTGAGAGCAAAATTATTTTGGCTGAAGCAGAAACCTTTATTTATGCCAGCCGATCTGAAGGACCCAGCCAGGCACGAATTTTTCGTATTAAGGAGGCAGTACCCCTTGCGGCTTTACCAGCAGTGGATACAAGGAAGGCCTTATCAGCAATTGAGGATGTTTACCCGCAGTTTATTGATGGTGTTAATGTGTTGCAGACCGGGTTGAATAATATGGGCGCTGTTTTTCATCCAGCTTTGACGATCCTTAATGCTGGGCGGATTGAGTCCACTCGAGGTGATTTTCAATTTTATGTAGATGGGGTAACACCTTCTGTAGCAAAAGTACTGGCAGTCATTGATCGAGAACGGGTAACCGTTGCATCGGCAATGGGTCTTCGCGCCCGAACCTCAATGGAATGGTTGACCATGGCTTACAACGTAACAGGAGAGAACCTTTATGAGGCTATTCAAAATCAAACTGGTTATTATGGGATCAATGCCCCCAGCACACTTCAACATCGTTATATCACAGAGGACGTGCCAATGAGCCTCGTTCCAATTGCCGCTCTGGGTGAACGGTATGGTGTTTCTGTTAATGGGATTAACGCCATTATTCGCCTGGGCTGTTTTTTACACAGTACAGATTACTGGCGAAGGGGCCGCACATTGGATAAATTGGGTATAAAAGATCTCAGCGTCGGTGA
>LGHA01000013.1 GCA_001508595.1 Anaerolineaceae bacterium 46_22
TATCTCACAAAACCAGACTTATTCAACATCAAAAATTTCAATATCGGGTCATCTCTACAAGATCTCAAAACAGGGATGCTCCTTGAAGGCGATACAGGTAATAAAACCAAAATAATGCTTGCAACGGGGATTAAAGATCAACAAGCTTTTTATAGGCAATTGGAAAATGCCTGGCGTAAGTCAGCAGAAAAATATCGCCTAAAAAATGAGGATAACAAATTCTCAAATGGAATTCCAGGATAAAAATCAACCATATAAAAATTGATTTGCAGAATATTTTTGCCTGTAGAGGTTCGGCCGTCTTCGGTCCCTCGACGCTTTGTGCCGAACCCCTACTTTACCTTCATAATAGACTTTAGATGAATTTTTATTGGCAAATGAAAAACTACCGTAATGCGCTCTCCAATTTCTCAATCCCCGCCTGGATGCGATTCAGGCTTTCTTCTTTCCCCAATATCTCCGCTAAAGCCGTTGCGCCGCCTGGGGTCACGGATACACCTGAAAGAGCTGTACGAATTGGCCACATGACCGTGCCTGTTTTGTAACCATTGTCTTTCCCAAAATCCTTCAAAGTTAGATAAAGATTGTCATTATCCCAGGTTTGCAATGATTCCAAAACCGGGGTGACCAACTTGAGAATTTCAAGGCTGACTTCCGGGTCACATTTGGATTTCTCGTGCTGGTACATTTCAATATCATATTCGGGCACCCGAATAAAGAACCCAATTTTTTCCGTAATTTCAGGTAATTTCTCCGTTCGCACCTGTAATAATTCACTAATTTTGCGTGTGTTGAAACTGGCGAGCGCTTCTGGATAATACGGCTCAGCTAAGGCATGGAATTCATCCAATGACAGGGCACGGATGTGTTCCCCATTCAACCAGGTCAGCTTATCAAAGGAAAAAGCCGCGCTGGATTTATTGATCCGGTCAATGCTGAAGACTTCCTCCAACGCTTTCAGAGTGAAAAACTCCTGATCATTTCCCGGGCTCCAACCCAACAACACAATGTAATTGACGATTGCTTCTGGCAGATAACCCATTTTCACCAGGTCCTCAAAAGAGGGATCGCCCAGGCGCTTGCTAAACTTGCTGCCGTCCTCTTTGATGATCAGCGGCAAATGTACATATTCCGGAACATCCCAGCCAAAGCTTTCGTAAAGCAAATTGTATTTCGGTGTCGAAGAAAGGTATTCCTGGCCGCGCATCACATGGGTGATCGCCATCAAGTGATCATCAACAACATTGGCAAAATTATAGGTTGGAAAACCATCCGACTTCAACAAAACCTGGTCATCAAGCTGTGAATTTTCGACGGTGATTTCACCGTAAACGTGGTCTGCGAAGGTGGTACTCCCTTCGTCAGGAATGCGCTGCCGAACCACAAAGCTTTCACTTGCAGATAATTTTTGTTCAATTTCATCTTGCGTCAGCAGTCGGCAGGGGTCCCTTCGGACGGGGCCTTCATCTTCAATCGTTTGAGCCTCTTTTTTACAAAAACATCGGTAAGCTGCACCTTTTTCAATTATGATGTCGGCATATTTTTGGTAAATCGGTAAACGTTCAGATTGGACATAAGGCCCGAAACCGCCATCCTTCCCGGGGCCTTCATCATAAACCAACCCTGCCAGCGCAAGACCGCTGTAAATTGCAGCCAGGGCTTCAGGCACATTGCGTTCCTGGTCTGTATCCTCAATGCGCAAAATGAACACGCCGTCATTGCGTCGAGCGGTCAGGTAAGCATAAAGCGCCGTCCGTAAATTGCCAATATGCATATAACCGGTTGGGCTGGGGGCAAATCTTGTTCGTACCATCTTTCGGCAACCTTTCATTTATTTTATTATCTGTCCAGAAAAATCCTACCACAAAAGACTGCTGATTGTTCAGTGATATTGAAGTCTACCCCTGGCGTAATCGGCATTTTCTGAGTGAAAACCCGCATCAATCCAACAAAGTTTCAGGAACGACAAAGACCGTCGCAAACCCCTGCTGGAAGCCCGGGGATAAGTTCTGCTCAAATTTATCCAGGTTGAGGGCATACGTGCTCATTTCAAGGCTGCCCACAAAAATATAGTTAATTTGATAGCGCTGGATAATTTCTTGTGCTGCTGACCAATCTGGCGTTTCATATAAAGTTCGAATATCCGGTTCCCGGCTGCCGACTTCCTCATAACCACCCCGCCACTGCCCTTCGTGCCCAGGCCAACCCAGGACGGCAGGCTGACCGCTCAGGGTGGAAACCCGTGCATAACCCGAGTATTGACCGCCGACTGCCTCTGCGACAACGCCATCCGACGCCTGTGACAACCAGTCAATCGCAGCAGCCTCATCTGGTTGATATTGCGCATAATAAGCGCTTGCATCCAGCGAAAATCCCTGTGAGGTCTGGAAACTGTTGGTTCTTTCATCATAAGCCAGTGCCGGATAAAACAGACCCAGTATTAGGAAAATAACGACCAGAATTCTTGAGACAAGCTTGCCATCTTTGATGATCAACACTGCACCAAATGCTGCTCCCAGGGACCACAGCATCCATGCCTGGTAGTAGAACTTAAAAATCGTGTTCATCCGGGCACCAAAGCTATCCCTCAGGTAAACAAATTCCGGCGCAATCACCATGACCGCCCCCAAAACGATCATCAATAAAACAAAGGTAAAAGGGGATGGTTTTTCATCATCCAAATCCTGCTTCACAGAAGTGCCCAGGAGATACGAAAGTCCAATGCCTAACAAAAGCGCTAAAGTCAGCAATCCAAAGCCATAGCTCAACCGATGTTTGAGGGCTGCCATAAGGATGCCCCCCAGGCTTGTCTGCCCCTGGGCAGTGATCATTTGCTGACCAATATCCATATTGGCGATCACCACCCCCAAAAGTACCGAAACCAGGTAAAGAACCACGATTAAGACCAGCACAAGTAATGCACCCCACCGCCAATCTGCCTTTTTTCTTTTTCGCAACAAGTAGCCAAAAAACAAAATCAAGGGGATAAAAAGTGCTCCAAACATCAACCATAGATACAGCCCTCGAGTGGGATAGTAGATATTCGGCAAAATCCCGCCTGCCTGCGACTGGAAACTTATCAAGAATGGCGCATAAAGGGCTAAGGAGAATATCCCCAGTGGAAGTGCCAGCAGCAAGAATTCACCAAACCGCTGCCACGACCAACCCTTTTCAAAGACACGGTTCAAAACAAAAGCCCCGGTCAACAAGGCAAAATAAACGGGCAGGTCCCAGGTGTTAAGAAAAGCAATCCCGCCCAATATAACCGCACTGAGAAAAAATTGGTCCAACCGGTAAGGCAAAACAAAACCAAGAATTTTCGTCCTGCCGCTCATCCCGCCAAGGAAAACATTTAAAGCCAGACCAATCACCAGCATCACAAAGGGCATCACCAGCACGTGGGGGTGCAAATCACCCAAAACGAAGGAAAAAGCCGGGAATTCATCAATTGGCGAAAGACTGCTGACATTGCCAAGCAAATCAATATCCTGGATCACACGGGAAGCCTGCCACCACCACCAAAACCGCTGTGGTATCAGGGTCAATGGTGGGCTCGGCGGCTGGTTAAGACTCTCAATATTGATCCACTGCCAAAATTGGGAAGTCCCCGTGCTCAGATCCCAACCAATGCCGCGCTGATGGAGCATTTCGAGGATCACCTCCAGGTTGCTGACAAACAATAAAAATACAGGACCCAATAAAGCCCAGGAAATGGCAGTTATTGCCTTCTTAATTTGATGACCTAATAAAACAAGCAGGTTGTAGAGAACGCCATAAGCACCCACAGCACTCATCCCAAAGACCAGCGCCAGCATTAAATTAAAAGCTGCACCACCGCTGGTGGCGGTCAACTTTGCGATCATGCCTGCCAGGATATACCCAAAATGGTAATAGGAAATCGAATAACCGGATAACCAGGGATCCTTTGGTGGAAATGCTTTCGAGTTGAGGATGGCATTGATAAATGCTAACTCCATTGGTTTTTCTGTGCCGGTTGCTTCAGGGTTCGAAGCTCTCACCAGGATCATAAAAAGAAAAGCCGTTATAAAAACAATTTCGGACACTAGGATTAATCGCCAATGGGACTTGATCCAATCCCAAATTTCGTGACGCTTTCCCCAGCCTGACCAAACGCTGATCACAAGCAGAATGACCAGTGAAAACACAATGCCCCCGGGTTGGTTTTGCAATAAATTGAGCGACGTCAAAATCCAAAAGCCAAAACCCCACAGCAGCAAACCAAGAATCCGGCTGAAGGTGTATCCCCGGTCAGAAAGTTTGGAAAACAGGCGATATGCCAGTGGAAATGTGAGCCAACCTAAAATAAGGCTGAGTATGACCCAGGACAAGATAGAAATGATCATTCGGGTTCCTCAATAAATTCATTGATTTTGGCTTGTAAATTGCCATCTCTTGTAATCATGGTATTCCTATTATAACCAAAAGCACTTACCAAACCCTGCGAGCTAATATTTACCAACAGATTTTAAATTTAATGATCGCTTTCTGGAACAAAACACCTATGCGATACGTTTATAATTATATTGGCCTGCTTGTTTTAAGGAAATATTATGGCGAGTTTGCATTCCATCGAGAAATATTCAGCCAACACCCATCGCGGGATCCGTTGTGCAGAGAAAAAACACCGGGGGTGGTTTGGCTCTCCCAGTTTATGGGTCAGCCTGGGTGCCCTCCTCCTTCTTCTGCCTGCCCTGGTATGCAGTGGTGTGATCATTTACTTCCAGGTGCGCCAATTGAATTTGCCCGGGGTATTCGTTTACGATCAACCGGTGGGCATGATGAGCATCCAGGAGACTTCTGCCTCGATAGATCTCACCTGGAACAAGAACCGTCGAATCAATCTCATCTCAAATGCTGACCCTGAAATTTCTTATTGGGTTTCACCGGCAGAATTGGGTTTGTGGGTTAACCCCCAGAGCACCGCTGATGCTGCTTATGCTGTTGGTCGAAGCAAAGCGCCGTTTAAAGATATTCGCGCATCCATACAGGGTGAGCCTGAGGTCATATTTCCTGTCCTTTATTTTGACGAAACCATCGCAAGAGAAACGCTGGCAAAATTTGTGAAATCCATTGACATCACACCGCTAGATGCCCAAATCGAATACAAAGATGGACAGTGGCTTGCCCACGAAAGCGCCGAAGGGCGAAAGCTTGATATCGACAGCACCATCCAGTGCCTGGTTGAAGACGCATTCAACATTATGTTGACAGGGACTCATCATCTGGAGATCAAACCCCAATCCCCCACCGTCTTCGATTTATCCCCGGTGATAGATGAAATTGAAACCGTCATCTCACAGGACCTCAGCCTGACAGCTTATGATCCCATTCTGGATGAAAGCTTCAAGTGGTCAGTGCCTGTAGAAATTAAACAAAGCTGGGTATCCGTCAAGCCTGAGGATTATGCAGTCAGCATTGCATACGACCAGAACAAAGTAAGAGACTTACTCAAAACATGGGAAAAAGACCTTGGTGAGGGACGCACGTTTGAGGGTTTCCAGCTTGAGAATATCATCAAAGGCTGGCAAGAAGGACAAACACCCCACCTGATGCTCAGGCACAATCCCACAAGCTACACCGTTAGCCCGGGCGAGAGCTTATGGTCAATCTCGCTTAAATTGGGCATTCCCATGTATCACATCATGGCAGCAAATGAAGAATTGACAACTAATAACATCAAGAGCGGGATGGTATTGAACATCCCTTCGAAGAACATTCTGCTTCCCTTGCCTGTTGTGGAAAACAAGCGTATTGTGATTGACATGAGCGAACAACGCATGACAGTCTATGAAAATGGGGGGATTCGGAATACGTATATCGTCAGCACCGGCGTCTCAAATTCACCCACAATGGCTGGTATATTCCAGGTTCAAACCCATGAGCTGAACGCCTACGCCTCCAACTGGGATTTGTACATGCCGCATTTTATGGGCATCTATGAGGCATGGCCTGGTTTTATGAACGGCATTCATGGTCTACCCCTCCTTTCCAGCGGTCAACGCTTGTGGGCAAGCACCTTGGGCTCACCCGCATCCTACGGCTGCATTATTTTAGATCTGGCAGCAGCTGAAGATTTGTATACCTGGGCCGAACCCGGTGTTGTGGTGGAAATCATAAGGTAGTCCAATTATTCTGTTAAAATTTATGATAGGAAATTTTAATCTCAGCTGTTATCCCTCTCAGGTTGAGCGGCACTATTTTGCTTTTCAATAAATTAACTACGAATGAAAATTTCCATACTGGAACATAACTTGCAAGAGTGAATGTTGAAATGAAACATCCTTTTCTTGGGAAGAAATAATAATCCGTGGAAATTGATTTATCTTATCTCACCAATATCCTCACAAGCCCTCCAGGTAATTTACTTTATCACCTGGTGATCAGTCTTGCCTTTGTTTTGATATCTGGACTGGCAATTCCCGGGCTTAACCTTGCGAACAGCGAGGACCGTGCCCGACATATACTTGTCGGCTGCAGCACCCTATTATTGATCCACATCGTTTTATTTGCAGCCAGCCTGGTTCAGGGTTTGACGCCTTTTTCCCTTGCACTGCTCGAATCCCTTGCGAGCACCTTAATGATCATCTGGTTGTTTTGGATTTTTCACGAAGAAGACCCAAACTTTTTCCTGACAGGTGTGAATATTTTCCTGACACTGGCTTTGTTCATCATTTCAACCATAATCTTGATCATGACAAACCTCGGCGGGACCCAAGGCAATTTCGACCCAAACATGGTCATAATATCATGGCAGCTTGGCGCTATACTGCTAATCGCCCTCGGGCTGGTTCTGACCTTTTTAAAGCGCCCGCCGCAGTGGGTCATCGCTGTTTGTATTATGCTTGTGCTCGCCTCAGGGCATGCTCTTGAGATCATTCTGATAGACTCATTGGCACTCAAGTTAGGTGCCGTTCGTCTGGCGCAAATATTAAGTCTCCCGTGGACAATCGTCATCGTACAGCGTTTCTCAAAGAGCCAATCTGATAAAGTTGAAATTCGAGAGACGCCAAAAATGCCGTCTGAAGAACAGCGAGTGGATACCAAACCCACATTGATCGAATATCTATTAAGCGTGCCTTTGCAAAAAACACAGCAGGATAAATTCAAAGCTGTCGCCCGGGCACTCAGCCTGGGTTCACTCGCAGATATTTGCTGTATATTTAAATTAAACGAAGAAGCTGATACATTTGAGATGATCGCAGGTTATGACCTGATAAGGGAAGTTTTCTTAGACCAGGCTGTTTTTCCAACCGACTCCCTGCCACATATTCTTAAGACCTGGCAGGAAAACCGAATATTAAAACTTTCGCGGTCCTTCACAGAAGGCCGGGATTTTGAAACCTTAACTGAATTGATCAATTATCCTCATCTTGGGAACATGTTTGCTTACCCCCTACCCTCGGATGAAGAGCCATTGGCTGGTGGGGTGATTTTACTAACACCCTATACGGAGAGAATCTGGCAGAATAGTACGACATCCTTATTTGACCAAATTAGACCAACGCTGAGCAGGGTGCTTTTCACGCCCTCAGATATTGAACAGCTGCAAATCGAACTGAGTAATGCTGAAGAAAAGATCCAGCAGCTTATCAATCATAAAGAATCCCTGCAGGCAGACCTTGTAGAAAAAGAATTCACCATTGAAAATCTGGAATCCGCGCTGAAGCAATGGAAAGCAAGATTCCAGATCGAAAAACTTGAGTCCGTCAATCGCATTGAAAAATTGCAAGAGCAAATTGACCAGTTCTCTGCACAACCTGAGGATCGCAGTGATATTTCTTCGAAGCTGGAACAAATGGCAGCTAAAATCCGTCAATTAACCAGTGAAAGGGATCAGCTCAAGAAAGAATTAGCAAAAGCAGAAGCCCGGATTAACACTTTGAATATTGAAAAAGGGCAAACCGGTCCTATTCGCCTGTCAATGGAAACGCAGGTTGTCAGCCTTGATTCAATCCTTGCTAATGTCAGGCTGAAAATCGCTTCACAACTGGCAGCCTTAAGTATCGATCTTGAAATCGTGAATCCTGACGGGCACCAGATGATCAAGGTTGACCCGGAGCTGACCCAAGCCACCATATTTGGGTTACTTGATAACGCAATCAAAGCTTCAAGCCCCGGTGGAAAAGTCCAGGTCAACCAGAAATTGTCCCTCGAAACTGGGATGCTTATCATTCAGATCACGGATTATGGTGAAGGCTTGACGCCTGAGGAACAAAAATCGCTCTTCAGCGCTGAGCCTGAGATGAACCCGGGCATTGGCAGCATCCAATCCATTCGGGAAGCCATACGAGCAATTCGGGTTCTCAATGGGAAGATCTGGCTCAAAAGCAAGAAAGGCGAGTTCACGACCTTTCGCGTGCAGCTGCCAGTGAGAATTATTGATTAAAATGAACAACAATAAGTTATAATTGATTAGATTAAGAAGGCAGTAAAAAACAATGCCGTCAGAGCAGGTGAATTATGAGTTCGAGAAGAAATGAAATTAGAAAGCAAAGAAAAAATCGTCCACCTAAGATCCTTGAGATCTTTACAGTATTTGTATTTGTGACATTAATAGGCGTGCTTGGTTTTATCCTGGTGTCAGGAATATCCGCAAATAAAAGCCCAGGCTTAGCCTATACCTACGCAATGCAAACCAAACAGGCAATGGAACAAGCTCAGGTCACCCCAACACCATTTCAACCAATTTCGGATGAAACAGAAGGCGGATCAGGCCTCATCGGAACGCCAGAACCAGGCGGCAGCCCAGGGACATCGCCGACCTCGACACTGAGGGCATTACAAAAGCCAGAAGGCCAGGTGAACATCCTCTTATTGGGTTCTGACGCCAGGCCGGATGAAGGCGGTTTCCGAACAGACATCATCGTGTGGGTATCTCTTAATCCTGAAGATGGTTTCGTCAGTGCAGTCTCCTTCCCCAGGGATTTGTACGTGTACATCCCGGGTTACGGTGAAAACCGGATCAACGTGGCTTTTCCACGCGGTGGATTTGATCTCTTAGCGGATACCTTCGAAGAAAATTTTGGCATTCGACCTGATCATTACATGCTGGTTGATTTCAATGGATTCAAATCAGTCATCAACAATCTCGGGGGAATCACCGTTCAAACCGAAAAGGGTTTAAGCGATACCTGCGCCAAATGGATCAATCCCAGCGGGTGGTGCAGTGTTGGCCCCGGTTCTGTGCATATGAATGGTGAATTGGCATTGTGGTACGCCAGATCGCGTTATTCCACCAATGATATTGATCGAGCAAGGCGCTCCCAGGAAGTGATCAAAGCGATATTCAACCGCTTGATGAGTTTAGACATTATCGTCAAAACGCCCGACCTCTACAATGCTTATATCAACTATGTTGATACTGACATCAAATTAACCGATGTTCTTGGGCTTCTACCTTTAGCCAACGAGATCAACAAAAACGGTGATATCCGATCCTATGTCATTGGCTATGATCATGCCTATGATTGGATGACAATGCAAGGTGCCCAGGTGCTCGTCCCGGATTACGATAAAATCAGAGACGTGATGATTGAAGCCTTACAACTGCAGTAAAGCTTATTGACAAGGATTGTCGTTTGGTTTAAACTAAGATTATTCACGACTACACGAATAAAAACAAAGAGGTGTCATGACTAATCAAACGACAGAAAAAGGTACGCTCGCACATTTAACAGAGAACGCCCTCCTCCAGCCTGCCATTCAGGCCTGGAGGTTTTATTTAAATGACCAGGGGCGATCGCCGCATACCGTTAAAGCCTTTATAGCTGACCTCAACTTACTTGACGACTTTCTCCCGCCAGACCAAACCCTGGGAGAAATTTCTCTCAAGGACCTCGAGAACTTTACTGACTGGCTTGAAAATGATCGCGGCGTTCCCTGCAGCCCCAAAAGCCTTTCACGACGTATCACATCGCTGAAAAGCTTCTTCCGCTGGCTGCAAAACAGTGCAGTCTTACTGGTTGACCCAGCAGAAAAACTTGTCCAGCGCTCGGTGACCAGTCCTCTGCCCGATGTCCTGTCACCGGAAGAAATTGAGAAAGCCCTGGCAGCTGCCAGGGAGTTTCGGTATGGGGAGCAGCCTGATGCCCGACCCTATACTTTAATTAAATTACTGCTTGAAACAGCCGTCAAAAAAGGGGAATGCCAGAGTATTGCCCTGAAACATCTCTCCCTTGAAGAACCTGAAAAAGCCTTCGTTTTTATTCGTTATACCAATCCCCGCTATCGTTACAAGGAAAGAAAAATCCCCCTTTCAAAGGATTGGGTTGATTCCTTTGACGAATATGTGAATCAATACGAACCAGATGAACGCCTTTTCCCATGGACCCCACGACGCCTGGAATACATTTTAGAAGACATCAAAGAAGCTGCCGGCCTTGAAAAACGCATTTCTTTTGACATGTGCCGCTGGACCAGTGTCTTACAGGACCTGGTTGACGGTGTCGAGTCTGACAAGATCAGGCAGAAATTGGGTGTATCAAAAATCCAATTTCGAGAAATACGCCAAAAATTACGTAAATTAGCCATGCAGCAGGGCTTTACCCCTAGCGAAGAACCAGGTGAAACTTAAACCAGAGTTTGAATTTTTACTATGTCGTATTACAATTGATTACCCGGCGATCTTGCGCACAAGCTTCAAGTGTAAAATTTTTTGTGTGCTTGATGTGATCTTAAAAACTTCAGAAGGCCTTAAGCCCGCCACCCAGGCAATTTCATCCCCCGAATACACCAACGGCCAAAGATCCCGAACATGTACCGGGATCTTTTCATTGATGAAAAAATCCTTGATCTTTTGCGTATGATCCGGCATTCCCAACGGCTGCCACCGGTCTCCAGGCTGGCGTCCCCGCACCATCAAAGGCATTTCTAAAAGGTCAAAATCCAGCCAGGCTTCGTTTGAATCCAGGGTGCTTGCCTTATCAAGGTCACCAGGTTTGACTTCGGTGATCAGCCTTGCTTGCAGTGACCATCCATGCCTTAAGAGTGCAGCCTTTTGAAGATTTAAAATCAGCTCTGAATCCGCACTTCGCAGCAAGGGCAAATCCCAGTCTGGCAAATCACTCCCCCAGGTTTTAATAATTAATGTGTCATCAATTTTTGCAAGATTCAACCGGGCAATAAAATCTATTTCGCCATTTTGTGAAGTATCATTCGCAAAAGCCAGTCCTCTTTCAACAGCATCATAACCGACATCCCGTAAATCCGGGCGAATTAAGGAAACAGCAAATCTTAACAACCTTCGCTGAAGCGCTATCGGCTGCTTGGTTAGCCTGGCAATATTAAGGATGATGCGGTTGTGATTTTGTATTACCAGGCAATCTTTCCAGGCGGTTTGCGTTTGTTCATCTAAAAACCAGTCTTCTTCTCGCAGAACTTCCGACATCCGCCAAATAAGCTCTCTGATTTGGGGATTGTAATTTTCTAACTCAGGGATTAATTCAAGGCGCAGCTTGTTTCGAAAATAGGTCACATCCTGGTTGGTTTGGTCAATTCGCGCCTCAACGCCCAATTCTTCAAGGAAAGCTTCAATCTCAATTCGCCATATTCCCAGCAGCGGGCGGACGAGGGGAATGCTGGAATCCCACAGGGGAATGATATTTTTATATGCCATGCCTGTCAGACCCGGCAAGGCTGAGCCCCTCAGAAAATGCATCAGGACCGTTTCAACCTGGTCATCCGCATGGTGCCCAACTGCGACAGCCTGCGCACCAATTTTTCTCGCTTCTTCAAATAGGAATTTATAACGCACATGCCTTGCAGCCTCCTCGATGGACTGACCTGCCGCTTCGGCTGCCCTCCCCACATCCACGCGTTTGCGAACAAATGCCAAATCCCGCGAAGCAGCAAAATCTTCAATGAAATCCGCATCCTCCCTGGACGCTGTTCGCAGGCTGTGATCAAGGTGTGCAATCTTAAGTTGAAAACCCAGAATCTCCAACCCGAACATCAAGCCCAGGCTGTCAACACCGCCAGAAACGCCTACCAGGATCGGCCTATCCGGTTTCAACCCGCATTTTTCTACCGCTGCATATTTTAGATCATCCAAGAACATATTCAAATTATAGCACCCCGGGAAACGAGAAGGTGAATTGGGGTATACTTCACTGAGAGATTAAAAATAAATGACGAATTTACCAAAAATCATCGGTTTGACAGGAAATATTGCCACTGGAAAAAGTGTGGTGGCCCAAATGCTGGCAAATTCTGGCGGTCTTGAAATCGATGCGGATGTTGTTGCCAATCGCATGCTTTATCCTGGGGCGCCTGCTTATCAACCCGTTATTGAGGCTTTTGGGGACAGCATATTAACAAAAAACGGCAAAATCTCGCGAAAGAAATTGGGGAAAGTTGTTTTTTTAGACCCTAAACAACTTGAAAAACTTGAAAAGATTGTCCATCCCGAAGTCTCAAAATCCATCAAAACGCGTATTGAAGAGGCTTCTCGGTCCTTTGTGGTCATTGAAGCCATCAAGCTCCTTGAATCTGATCTTATTGAAATTTGTGATATGCTTTGGGTTAGTCATGCTTCTGTTACACATCAAATGGACCGTCTCCTGCGGACGAGGAATCTGAGCGAAAATGATGCTAAAGACAGAATTCAGGCGCAGCCCCCGCAGTCCGAGAAACTAAATCGAGCAGATGTTGTTATAAATACTGAAGGCAGTTTCAAACAAACATGGCAGCAAATCCAGGACGGGCTTGCGAATACAATGATTGGCATTGAAAGCCTAAAAAGATCCACGCCAGTCAGATCTGGTGATTGGTATTTCCCGGATGTGAGTGCCATTCCGCAAGATGACGCCGAAATATTCTGGCAATCCCATGCAGAGAAAGCGCCGTCAGATTGGTATGCAACCTTAGGCTCCAGAATTGTTTTGCCTGCGCTGAAGGAAGATCAACTCGAAGGTCTCCTTTTGTGGGATAACTGGAATTTTTCTGCAGTTTTTGACCGTTGGATCGCAAATGACCAGCAAAGGCTCTCGGAAAAAGCTATTCTTGATGCCTTTTATCAACAAATTGAACAGCAGGAATGCGAAGTCATTCTTTTTACAATAGACAAAGCACTAAAAAATTCCTTATTTCCTGCTAAAATTGGATTTAGAAAGCTAATGCCTGACGAATTGCCTTATCCTGCATGGCAGGAGGCAGCTTCAAAAATTATTGATGATGATGAAAAGATCTGGATAAGATTTTTAAAAGAACCTGTTGAAATTATTGATAAGTGAGAAACCTTAAACGGCAAAAGTATGACACAAATTCTTAACGACATCTCCTTTTTAATTCAGCGATTTCGATGGACCGACCTTCTGGATATTGTCCTTGTAACAGCGGTCTTTTACATTCTCTTACTGCTGCTGAGGGATACTGAAGCCCTCGTCCTTTTACGCGGTGTGTTCTTTATCATCATATTGTTGGTGCTATTCACCAGCCTGGTAGATCTTCCTGCTTTCTCCTGGTTGATCAGCGCTGTCTTGCCTGCCCTTGTTTTTGCAATCCCTGTCATTTTCGCTCCTGAAATTCGGCGCGCACTGGAGCGTGTTGGCAGAGCCGGGAATGTAAACTTTCTTGCAAGGTCAAGAATCATATCTGAGGAACAATTCAAAGAGACCCTCAATGCCATCATTCAAGCCTCCGGACGACTTTCTGAACGTCATCATGGTGCATTAATTGTGATCCAGCGCATGCAAGGACTGGTTGAATATGCCGAGACGGGTGTCCCAATGCATGCTGTTGTCACGCCTGAATTATTATTACAAATTTTTTATCCAAATACGCCTTTACATGACGGCGCAGTCATTATTGTGAATAACGAAGTCCGGGCAGCATCCTGCGTTATGCCCCTCTCAGCCAGCGGCGTTTTAAACCGCTCACCTGAACGAACAATGGGCTTGCGTCACCGCGCTGCCCTGGGAATTTCAGAAGTCAGTGACGCCATTGCTGTGGTCGTTTCTGAGGAAACCGGCAGCATCTCAATTGCCCATAATGGAAAAATGATCCGACGATTGAACATGGAAAGATTACAAAACACACTGCATGCTTTCTTCCAGCCAACGGAGTTTGAAGCTGGAAAGAGCTTGTGGGCTCGTTTATTAGCCCTCATCAACGTCAAAGAGCCACAAGAAAAACATGGGGGGCAGCCATGAAACAAACACGAAAGCTCATCAGCAATCTGCCAACATTACTCACAGCCCTCGTTTTTGCGGTGGGTGTGTGGGTTTTTGCCGTTACCCAAGCGGACCCAACGGTCACACAAACTTATCCTCAGCCTATAGAAATCGAGGTTATCGGCTTGGACCCATCACTGACCATTGTCAACGAAATTTCACAG
Organism: Anaerolineaceae bacterium 46_22; assembly: GCA_001508595.1. Classification (GTDB taxonomy): domain Bacteria; phylum Chloroflexota; class Anaerolineae; order Anaerolineales; family Anaerolineaceae; genus Brevifilum. Next base: position 14,354 of record LGHA01000013.1, read on the forward strand.
CAGGTCAACCTGACCATTCGTGCGCCCTCATCGGTATTCGCGCAGTTACAAAATGACCACAACTTGATCGATGTAACGCTGGATCTCTCCGGTCTTGAAGCCGGCGTCCATACCCTGACACCCCAGGTCAACATCAGCCTTTCACCCACTGAGGTGGTTCGGATGAACCCCGGAACTGTGTTTGTTAAACTCGATTCAATCATTACCGAACAATTCCCAATCCAGGTGAATATGCTTGGCAATCCTGCCATTGGTTTTGATGTGGAAACACCAGCCTTAGCCCAGGATACCGTCATAATATCAGGACCAGAATCTGTCGTAAGTTCTGTCAGCAAAGTGATCACCGAGGTTAGTATTGTAGATGTCTCAGAGGATATCCAACGCACGGTGGACTTGATTGCGCTCGATGCCCAGGGAAATCAAATTGAAGAGCTTAGCATAACCCCCAGCAGCGTCCAGGTATCTATCCCGGTCACCCAGCGTCCCGGCTATCGCACAGTGGTGGTCAAAATCGTCACAAGTGGTCAAATCGAATCCGGATACCGGCTGACAAACATCTTCTCCAACCCACCAACGGTCACTATCTACTCTTCCAATCCCCAACTCGTGGAAAGCAACCCTGGATTTGTTGAGACAACACCGATCAATCTCAATGGGGCGAACCAGGATATGGAAATCCGGGTATCCCTGAATCTACCTGAGGGAATCAACGTGGTCGGCAGTCAGAATATCACCGTACAGATTGGGATCGATCCAATCGAAAGCAGCATCAGCTTTACCAATATCCCGGTGCAAATTGTGGGACTGGCAGCCGGATTAAATGCAACAGTTTCGCCAGAAAATGTCGACGTCTTCCTTTCAGGACCAATTGACCTGCTTGATGATCTCAGTTTGGAAAATCTAGTTGTGATCATCAATCTCGAAGATAGAGAGCCCGGCACCTATACCCTGGCACCCGAAATACAGTTGGAAAATGGCGATATTAACGTCGATGCCATCCTGCCAAATACTATTGAGGTGACCATATCTAACTGA
>LGHA01000158.1 GCA_001508595.1 Anaerolineaceae bacterium 46_22
GAAGGGGATTTGGATGACAGCGTCCTGCTGCAAGCGATGGCAACCAAAGAACCTGATGAAATTCACCGTATTCGCCAAATGGGCAACACTGTCCTCGAAGTTGTCTCTCGAACAGCCGAATATCTCACCGGGCACAAAGTTCAGGAAGATGTCCTGATCAAAGCCGACGGCAGTCCCCTGACAATTGGGGATGTCAAAGGGAAAATCAATCTCTGGCTGGCAGAGCTAGGTGCTGAGAACCCAGAAGACACAATATTTGCGATTGGGCGAGATGCCGGCGTCCCCCATAGCAGTGGGACACCTTCTGATCCAATCAGGTTGGGTCAGACCATCGTCTTCGACATCTTTCCATGCGAAAAAGGCGGCGGCTATTTTTATGACTTTACCCGCACTTGGTGTTTGGGTTATGCCCCTGAAGAAGCACAGCAGCTTTACAACCAAGTTAAAACTGTTTACAACAAGGTCGTTTCGGAATTAGAAACAGGCTTGAATGCTGCTCACTTCCAGGATCGGACCTGTAATTTATTTGAAGCAATGGGACACAAGACAACCCGACAGGATCCTTCAATAGAATCTGGCTATGTTCACTCCCTGGGACACGGGCTCGGCTTGAATGTCCATGAAAAACCCTGGTTCAGCCGAAAAGATGACCCCAGCAATACCCTTATTCCTGGTTCTGTTTTTACCATCGAACCAGGGCTTTATTATCCCAAAAAGGGCATGGGGATACGCCTTGAAGATACCTACTACGTGACTCAAGACGGATCATTCGAAAAATTTGTCGATTATCCCATGGCATTGGTGTTAGAAATGAAAGGCGGTAACAGCTGATATGTCATTGCCAACAGCAAGAATTTTAGGTATTGAAACATCCTGTGACGAAACAGCAGCAGCTGTGGTCAGTGATGGGAGGGTGATACATTCAAGCACTGTCGCCAGTCAAATGGCTTTGCATGCACAGTACGGCGGCGTCTTCCCGGAATTAGCCTCCCGAGAACACATCAAAGCGATTTATGCCATTGTTGACCAGGCATTGATCCAGGCGCATCTTGACATCAAGGATGTGGACGCGATTGCTGTCACACAGGGTCCAGGTCTTGCCGGTTCTCTGGTTGTCGGCGTAAATATGGCAAAAGGCCTTTCTCTGGCAACTGGCAAGCCGCTGATCGGCATCAATCATTTAGAGGGGCATATTTACTCCTCTTGGCTCTATCCCGCCAATACTACGCCCCATGAACCGCCTCGCTTTCCGCTGTTAGCCTTGCTGGTTTCAGGCGGGCACAGTGAACTCATTTTAGTCAAAGATTACCTGCAATACGAACGCTTGGGTGGCACCCTGGATGACGCAGCGGGTGAGGCCTTCGATAAAGTCGCTCGATTGCTCGATCTGCCCTACCCGGGCGGCCCAGCAATCCAAAAAGCCAGCCAAACTGGCGACCCCAATGCTTTCCCTTTCCCCCGGGCGATGTTGGAAGGCACCTGGGATTTCTCTTTTAGCGGACTAAAAACAGCTGTCCTCAGGACAGTAGAAGCCCTTCAGGCAGAAGGGAGACCGCTGCCGATTGAGAATCTGGCTGCCAGCTTCCAGGCAGCGGTTGTTGACGTCCTGGTTGAAAAAACCCTGCAGGCTGCTGAGGCTTTTGAGGTCAAAGACATCATTGTTGCCGGCGGCGTTTCTGCTAACAAATCTTTGCGTGAAAAAATGCTCAACCAAAGCACCCGACCGGTTCACATTCCGCCGCTTTCCCTGTGTACGGACAATGCGGCAATGATTGCCGGCGCTGGTTATTATCATTATATTGAGGACGATTTTAGCTCCCCTGACTTTGACGTGCTGCCAACCTGGCCGCTGACATGACGACAATGTAACCATTCCAAGCTTGAGATCATCAAATGAATGAAAATAGCAAAACAAGCGAAACATTTGAACTTGAAGCCCTGCAAAAAAGAGACAGAGCTGCCTTTGCTCAGGTTCTTGATCAGAATTCTGATCGCATATATCGTTTAGCATTAAAGATGCTTGGTAATGTTCAGGATGCAGAAGACATTCTTCAGGAGACCTTCATCAAAGCTTTCAAAAATATTGACCAATTTGAAGGTCGTTCCAAGATCTCAACCTGGCTCTACAGAATTGCGGTCAATGAATCTCTGATGCTGCTGCGAAAGCGTAAGGGTAATCCCATCCAGCTGGATGCACCGTTAGAGACAGACGATGGCGACCTGATTCCAAGGCAAATTGTTGATTGGTGCTGTCTTCCGGAAAAAGAATTAATGAACACAGAAACACGTGATCACATCCGGGAGGCAGTCAAGACCCTGTCTGATGCGAACCGGGCAGCATTTATCCTCAGGGATGTTGAGGGATTATCAACGCAAGAAACGGCTGAAGCTCTGGATATCTCAGAATCTGCTGTGAAAGTTCGCTTAATGCGGGCTCGGATGCAACTACGAGAGGAATTGACAGCATTCTTTGCAGGAAAGATGATCAAAGAGACACTATGACCCACGAACACAACCTCACATGCCAGAATATTATTGAGAACCTGAATGCCTACATCGATGGCGAAGTAGACGACGTACTTTGTACTGAAATTGAAGCGCACATTCAATCCTGCCCGGACTGCCGAATTGTCGTAACTACGCTCAAAAAAACCATTGAACTATGTAAAAATGCTGACTCAGTAGCCTCTCTGCCTGTTGAAACACGGCACCGCCTTTTTGCTAAATTAAATCTTGAGGAATATGACAAAAAAGATTGATTCTTCAATTCAAAAGGATGAAATTGAAGAAAAGGACAATCAAGAAGGGGCTTACTGTGTAATTATCCCTCCTCAAAGTCTCAAGCCCGGTATGATTTGCCCCCGTTGTAAGGCAGCAAAAATTGAATATGATGGGATGTTGAATCTGGTTTGCCCGGTTTGCGGTTTGACTGAAGCAGGGGCTTGCACCTGATAAATCAATAATTTACCCCTCCGGTGGAGGGAAGAAAGGGAAAATTATATGGAGAGTAAAGTCGTTTGGAAAGGCGGCATGGCATTCACGGGAACTGTTGCAGGGTCAGGTTATCTGATTCCCCTTGATTCAGATGAAGCAGTTGGCGGGCGCGATTTAGGTTTTCGCCCCTTGCAATTATTTGCTGTCGGTCTGGTTGGGTGCACCGGTATGGATGTGATTTCAATCCTGCAGAAAAAACGGGTTGAGGTAACAGATTTTGAGGTCTCCGCCGATATTGAAAGTGCTGATCAACACCCAAAAATTTTCACCAAAATTCTCTTAACATATAAAGTTACAGGGAAAAACATCGATCGAAAAGATGTTGAACGTGCCGTCGAACTATCAGAAAATAAATACTGTCCTGCACAGGCGATGTTAGTGGAAACAGCAGAAATCAGTCACCAGATCATCATTAAGGAAGCCGAATAGCTTTCCTTGTTAACTTAAATATTCTGCAGCACAATATCCACAATGATTTT
>LGHA01000159.1 GCA_001508595.1 Anaerolineaceae bacterium 46_22
CCCCATTAAAGCTAAATGAAAAATATTGTACATGGCACCCTTCTTTAACTCTTCCTTCCGAGCTATTACATCAGGAAGTTGCCAGATTTCGGGAATAGGGGTCCGATAGTATTCTTCAAAGGTTTGTTTAGTAATATCACAACTGGCAATAATATCTTCTGCCTTGGCATCATGATGAGCTTCACAATAGCTAACCACATGGACAATATCTGGTTCCATAAACATCTGCCAGTAAGTAGTCATTGTTAGATGGCTTTTAGCCTTATCCAGATTAGGAGGAAAACTGGAAAGTCCTCCTCGAGTTTCTTTGATAATGCTGAAATTAAAATGCTTGGTCAGTGGTTCAATTAATTCATAAGCAGCTTTCATTTTCGCTAAATCATATCTGGGATTAATTTCGGGAGGTAAGTCAAACATAAGCTGCATAACATAAGTTTTTATATCCATTTTCAAGGCAATAATTCCACATAAAACATGGTCTGTTACATACATATCATCAGAACATCTGCGCAGTTGCCATTGATGAGGGTCGTTTATCTCTAAAGGCTTATTTATAGAAGCCCACCAACGCATGGTATTAAAATGTTCGTTAATTCCATCTAAAATGGAAAGGGGGCCTCTCCCATCCAGACGATTGTAAAAAAAGACCGGTACTGCCGGGAAGGGCATATGCAAAGTTTCCTCAAATATTTTTGCTAATTCCACCAACTCATCGGTACCGGAGTATATTCTGATCATGGGGTAATTCCCACATTGAGTCGCTTCTTTTAGCCTTCTTAAATCCTCTTTACTTCTAATTGGGGCACCGCCCTCTCCTCTACGATATTTAGCAGGATCTTCTTCTCCCCGAACAAATTTAGCCAGAAAGGCCTGACTGGCCTGGTCTGGAGCTAAAGATACAATTTCTAAAGCACCTGCTTCACTTATTTTTCTGGTTCCTTCTACTGTCGGCTCAATTGTTTCAGCAGCAGCTCCTATGTGAGCTCTAATAATAGGCCTATTTTCCAATTGTCGCACCTGTTTAATTCTTTCTATTAAGTCATCAGACCATTTTATCTTTTCTCGGGCTATTCTAATCTTTTTCTGAGCAAAATATTCTAACTCCTCCATAGTTACATAATCATCAACTACCAACTCAAAAAATCCTTGAAATTTCTCTTTATCTTTATATTCTTGAGCTATCTTTTCCAGATCAAAATGTCTATCTTCAGGAGGAGAAAATTTATCTTCCAGGATAGGTAAACCGGTCATTGCCCTTACTAAATTAGCGGCCGGTCTCAGACCACCAAAGCAATAACGTATCCCACTTTTTTCTGGTTCTAAGCCATACTGATACACTTTTTCTATTAACTCTTCAATAATTTCATTTACATGGAGGTCACCCAATCGATAACTAAAGGTAACTACTTCGGCCTTCGATTCTCTAATCTTATCTATTAATTCATCAATCGAAACTGCCGGTCCTAATTTAACGGCAACATAACCTATTCCTTTACTCTCCAGCCATTCAGCAAATCTTTCTACTCCTAAGGTATGAACACAAGGGTCTATAGAACAATTTAATACCCTTCTTTTTTTGGTAGATTTATTATTCATTTAACATCTCTCCTCTTCAAACATAAGAATCTTTTTAAAGATTAATAATTTCTTCTAACTGGTTAAAACCATAATTCTGGGGAATGCGAGTTTCAGATATATCGCTCCCCTGCAAATAACCATTGACTAAATACTCTTTCCCCATCCACTCACTAGTGGTCAAAATAACCTCATCAATAGTAGGAGTATTTACCCCAGCCAATTGAGCAATTGCTCTGGTCACTATTAAGCCATATGGCACATCTTCGGTTAAGTAACGGGATTGAAAATCGGGTAAAAAATATCCATTCTCCACTTCTCTCATTGGTGCTTTTAATCCTTGATAAGCGCGATTAGTAACAAAACAGTTTTCTAAAGTACGGTCATCAACAATTGAATTTTTATAAGAAGCAAGAAGCCATTCTTTTAAACTTAATACCCTTGTTAAGTCAACGTTGTTAAATTTCTTTTGGAGTACTTCTGTTAAGGTAATAATCTCATTACTCATTTCGGCTAATGTCTGGGCAATTTCTCCAGTTACCCCCTGATAAAATAAGGGAATTTCCTCCTTCTTATATTTTCTATTTTCTTTTCCTTTAAATAAACCATACATGATCCCGGGATGAACAATCTGACCGATATTGGCCAAAGTGAGGGTCAACATATTAGGTAATGGTTCCATTTTTATGTTTAATAAATTAGTTATAATCTCTGATAATTCAGATGTAGCTTCATGAGGATATGCTGCTAATCCAACCACTTCTTTTTCTCCCAGAATCTCTACTTTACTGGCATACTCTCTAGTTCTACAGGCCCAGGGAAGTGTTTGTAAACCAAAGAATTTTATATTTTTATCAGGTACCATTTTCAAAATCTTTAAGGCAGAATATTCAAAGCCACCCCTGGCTGGGACAGTACCTATAATTGCTTTCTCTTTTAAAAACGGTGTTATTTGTAATAAGACTGAATCGTGAGCAAAAGCCGGTAAGGGTAGCAGTATCAAATCAGCATCCTGACAGACTTGTTCGGGATATCTACTCACCTTATCCGGCCTCCCATATAATTTTTCCTGACCTTTTTGGGCTATTATAAATCCCTTTTCATCAATTAACTTTTGAAAAATATCAACTTTGTGTTGGTAACGAAAAAAAAGATTTATTTTACCATTAAAATTACTTTTAATAACTGGAATCATGGCATGAGAGGCATTTCCACTACCACAAATAGTAATAGTCTTAATCTCCATTTTTTATGTTCCCCTTATTTAATATAATGGTATACAGTATACCATATTTATTATATCACTTCTTTACAAAAAAAGTCAAAAATCATTTATTTTAGTCTACTTCATACTCTGAGTTTAGTTTTAGAAAATGAATTAGCCGTCTTGGTATACTTACTATTATTAATAGAGATTTTCAAGGGGAAGTATTCCCCTTGAAAATCTCTTGTCTTCCCCTATTTTTTATTTATTCATAGAAAGAACTAACTCTACCATCTCCAGAAAGTTTTTATTTATTGATTCTGTTACGTCATTCCCCTCTGTCAGTTGATTTCTTGTTGCGTATAAAAATTCCTTCCATTTATCATTAATCCCTGATTGATGATAATCACTATAACGAAAGCTTTCTTTTTGTGATACATAAACAGTCCCATCTAGCAAAGCTCTGGGAGTTTCAGTAGCACCCATTAAGAAGGGAATAGAATAACCATATGCTGGTAATGCCACAAAAATTGAAGTTAATGTCTCGGGGTATGTAGGGTCTATTAAGACTGTGAATCCTGACTGGGATGACCTATATTTCCACTTTGCTGGATGTTTACCCACTTGAGCAGAATCAGCCAACTCAACCATTATATTACCATAATT
>LGHA01000160.1 GCA_001508595.1 Anaerolineaceae bacterium 46_22
TTCAGATACCGTCCGATCTCTATGTAAAACAGATGAGGGGATCTTATCTACATCTCAGGCTTTTCGCCTAAAGGGTGCGGTCAGATTCACCCTCATCCCTCCTGACTGGTGCCTTTTACCTCTCAAGGATACACCATATTTAATATACAAGGGTGCGGTGCGTTTTTCACCGCACCATTTTGTGACATGAATTCAACCAACAACATTAATGTGCAAGTGAAATCATTGATGGGTTTTGGTGCGTGGAAACCTCACACCATCAAAGTTTTCGTAGGGTGCGGTGCGTTTTTCACCGCACCATTTAATGACATCAACATAAACATCATTTATGTACAGGTGAAATATCTTTTAATTTTTAGCCCAGGGAAAATCACACACCATCAAATTTTTCGTAGGGTGCGTTGCGTCTTTCAACGCACCATTTTTTGACATCAATTCAACCGACAACATTCATGCGCAGGGAAATCCTTTTGGGTTTTGTCCCAGTAAAAAACACACACCATCAATTTTTTCGTAGGGTGCGGTGCGTTTTTCACCGCACCATGTTGTGACATCAATTCAACCAACAACACAATCGTAAAGGTGAAATCATTGATGGGTTTTGGCACACGGAAACTCTCACGATAAACTTACGAGCATAAATCCCTTATAATTAATATCAACAGTCCCGCTTATAAAATTGCAACTTAATTTCCGTTTTGTCGTATATTATTTTAGAGCAACATTGAGGAGCCCGTGTGAGCGAGCAAGAAGCATTGTGGATACAAAAAGCACTGCAAGGTGACGATCATGCCTTTGGAAACCTTGTAGAAGAATATCAAAAGCCCGTCTTTAGCCTGTGTTACCGCATGCTTGGTAACAGCAAAGACGCGGAGGATGCTGCACAGGAAAGCTTCATTCGTGCTTATCGGTATCTGAAAAAATACGACACCAATCGTTCCCTCGCCACATGGCTTCTATCCATTGCTGCTCATTATTGTATCGACCAAACCCGGAAAAGACGTTTGCCTACCGTATCCACAGATTCAATACCAGCAGAAATCATTTCTGACCGAAATGCACCTAACCCCGAAAGGGAATACAGGCAGCAGGAAAAGGAAGTCTTGATCCAGAACCTGATTGACGAGTTAAGTCCAACAGACCGGGCAGCAATTATCCTGCGCTACTGGCATGCGTGCTCGGAAGTGGAAATCTCAGAAACATTGGATCTGACGGTCAGTGCAGTAAAGAGCCGTCTTTATCGCGCTCGACAGGCTTTGGCAAAATCTTATATCGAATCAGAAAAGTCAAAGCCCTTGAATGAAAGGAGAGCCCATGAGTCACCAGCCTTTTGAAAACTGGCTTTTTTCGGATGAAACAATTGAACCTGAAGACTCTGAAGCATTGGAAACGCATCTAAACCAATGTGAACAATGCCGAGAATTGTCAACAACCCTAGACCGGGTTTATGAGACGATCTCAACGGTTAAAACACCTGAGCCAAGCCCGGGGTTTACCCAACGTTGGTATCAGAATTTAGCGGTATATCGAGAAAAACAGCAGGAACGCAGAATCTGGTTCTTCATCCTCGGCTTATTTACACTTGCCTGCTTGATCTTGTTGAGTTTGTTCTTTATCAACCTGAGCAATTTTAACGGGTCCTACATCCTGGGACAATTTGCTGCCAATGTCAGTCTGATTGCTGCCAGGTTAAACAACCTGCTCAAACTGGCAAGATCAATAACCAGGGCATTTCCAATATTAATCCCAGTATCTTTGACATTTGGTGTGGGATTGCTTTCTGTATCATTTGCATTAATGATTACATGGTTTAGCTCAATTATCAGGTTATATCAACCTGTTCAAGAAAGAGGTTAATCACAATGAAAAAAATACAAAAATTATTTTTAATACTGCTAACAACCTTAATCATTTTCTTCGCCTTACCCAATCAGGTATTCGCCGCACCATTAGAAGACGACAGAACCATTTTTGGAGAAAATTACACTCTGGAATCAGGGCGAATCCTCGACGGTGATTTAAATGTCATTGGCGGTGTGGTTGAAATCGAAAAAGATGCGCAGGTCAACGGAAATGTCAACGTTATTGGCGGGCTGGTAACCATTGACGGCATTATCCTAGGCGATCTGACGGTGGTAGGCGGCACCGTTTATCTGAACGAGAATGCTGTCATAAAAGGCAACCTTGTTTCACCTGCCAGTTATATCAATCGAGATCCGGGTGCCACCGTTGAAGGCGATCAAATACAAAACTGGAGGATTCCCTGGACTGGTTTCAACATCCCGGAGTTCAACCCTCGGGGTGACTTCATAAGACCTGAAACCCAAATAATCACTGCCGCCACTCGAATTGGAAGAGGCATTGCATTTTCCTTGATCCTGACAGCCTTAGGCGCATTGTTATTGCTGATGATGCCAAAGTCGACACAGGTTATGACATCAGCCCTGGAATCCCAACCCTGGGTGATGCTCGGCTACGGCGCGCTGACCGCATTTGTGATGTTAATTGGCGGCATCATATTATCCATTACCATCTGCCTGATCCCTGTTGTCATCCTGGCAGGTATGGCTGTTGCCCTGGCTGTCCTGGTCGGATGGCTCACCCTGGGCTATGAACTGGGCAAGAAGATCTCTGAAAGCCTGTTTAAAGCCACCTGGCATCCTGTCCTTTCAGCTGCCATTGGCAACTTTTTGCTTTACCTGATTGCAGCAGGGCTCGACCTGATCCCCTGCCTGGGTGGGTTCCTGGTCTTGATCGCCGCTTTATTTGGCCTGGGGACAACAGTCGTTACGCTTTTTGGCACCAACACATACCCGCGAGGTTCAGGCATAGAAAACGAAGAAAAAATTCTGCTCTTTGAAGAAAAACATGCAAATACTGCTAACGAATGGAAAGCCGAGGAGAATGCTGCTGCCGGTGAAAGCAACAAAACTGGACGACCTATCGAGGACCTTGGTTTGCATGAAAACGACACAACAACCTTGAAGAATGCCGGCATGGCAACCGTCGACGACATCCTCGAACGCCTTGCCAACGACGATGAAGCCTTAAGTGCTCTTGAAAATTTTGATCAAAAATCTATTCAGGATTTGAAGGACGCACTGAACCGATTAGGGTATGATATTCCAGGCTCGTCGGAATAAAGCTTGCAACACTATATAACATATTGGATTGACACAACTGACCCTTATGTCAGGAGGATTTTATGAAGAAACAAGTTATCGCCGCAGTATTTGTTCTGATGCTCGCCAGTTTTGCCTGCTCCGTTCAAAATATTGAGATGAAAACCATCGATACCCAGGTTGTAATGATTGCAGAGCCCTTACCCACAGACCTTGCTGGTACTGAGCTGGTCTTCAATATGACTGGCGGAAAATTTAACCTTTCCCC
>LGHA01000161.1 GCA_001508595.1 Anaerolineaceae bacterium 46_22
CGCATTCTCGTCACCTGTAGTATCCTTATAAATACCGACCAGTCGGTCTGTTTTTTATAAAGGAATGCATGACACATTATTCTCGCGGCGTCGAAACACAGCACGCTATTCTCAATTCAGCTTTGGAATTATTTTCTAAGAACGGGTACGATGCCACCAGCGTGGCTGAGATTTGCACAATGGCAAATGTCAGCAAGGGTGCTTTTTACCACCACTTCCCATCAAAACAGGATTTGTTCCTGGCGTTGATGCGGACCTGGTTGTCGGATGTCGATAATTTATTTCAATCGGCAGGTGAGGAAACCGCAACGATCCCAGAAGTTATCGAAAATTTAGCGGCAATCGCCGGCGGCATTTTCGATGCTTTGGAAGGCGGCTTTCCCATTTTGTTGGAATTCTGGACGCAAGCCAATCGGCAGCCAGAGGTTTGGCGCAGGGCAGTGGAACCCTATCAACAATTCTTAGGGTTTTTCACTGAGCTGGTCCAAACCGGCATGGAAGAAGGCTCATTCAAAGAAGATATAGACCCTGAAGTTGCTGCACGGGTGTTGACATCCGTGGCTATGGGCTTGTTATTACAGGCAACTTTTGAGCCAAAAGGAACCGATTGGCAAGCGGTAACCCGATCAGGAATTGGATTGTTATTAGCTGGAATGAGGAAAATTTAATGAATCTTGTAACGGGTGGTGCAGGACATTTGGGAAATGTTTTGGTGAGGGAGCTCTTATCCCAGGGTGAGGAGGTTCGCGTGCTGATCCTTCCAGGTGAGGACACAGAGTCTCTGGAGGGTCTGGACGTTTCTTTAATGGAAGGGAATATTCTCGATATTGGGTGTTTGGAAGAGGCGATGGCGGGGGTGGAGAATGTGTTCCATCTTGCTGCACTTGTTTCGATCACCGAGGATAAAAATCACTTACTGCAGTCTGTAAACGTTGAAGGCACACGTAACGTGATTGAAGCTGCGAAACAAATGGGTGTTAGCAAACTCGTCTATACCAGTTCAATTCATGCCCTTGAGCGGCCGCCTCTTGGCGTTTGCATTTCAGAAGATTGCAAGTTTGATGCAAATAATCCGGCTGGATCCTACGACCGCACAAAAGCCCAAGCATCCTTATTAATTCAGGACGCAAATGAAGACGGATTAGATACCCGAATTATCTGCCCAACGGGCGTGGTCGGACCTTATGATTTTCGTCGATCGGAAATGGGTGAGCTGATCCTTTCATGGATGACCAAACCTTTGAGCTTTATGGTTGATGGTGCTTTTGATTTTGTGGATGTGCGTGATGTTGCAAAGGGTCACATCTTGGCAAGAGACTTTGGTAAGCCTGGTGAAACCTATATTCTGGGTGGGGAGCGGATCGAACTAAAATTGCTTCACAGTTTAGTTGAAAAGGTCACCGGGAAGAAATCCCCGATGATCACCTTCCCGTTACCGGTTGCGATGATTTTAGCACCTATCGCCGAATTTTATTATAAGATTACGAAATCAAAACCACGGGTTACACGGTATTCTCTGGAAACGGTGTTCAGCAACTCGGAGATCAGCAGCGAAAAAGCAAAGAATGATCTTGGCTACAAGCCGCGCGCATTGGTAGAAAGCATCACGGATACAGTGCGGTGGTGGTGGGAGAATTTGGGAAAAACGAAGCGAAAATTGCGGATTGAATAAACACGTTTTTTGAGTTAATAGCCAGTTGCTAACCAGCAACTGGTTTTTTCGTTATTAAGCCTTATATTTTCTGGCAATTTGGGCAAAAATGCGTGCCCCGCTGGCCAACCCAGGTTTTAATAACTATCGTTCCACATCTCGGGCAGGGACTTCCTTCACGTTTATAAACCTGGAAATAATTTTGAAATTGCCCGCCCCTGTAAATCCAATCGATGCTGGCGCCCAGGCTCCGAATGCCTTCACGAAGGATGGTTTGAATCGCTTCGTGTAAACGTTCTGATTCTGCTTTTGTTAGAGAATCAGAAGTTCGAAGGGGATGGATCCCGGCTCTGAAGAGCGCTTCATCGGTATAGACGTTCCCCATGCCAGCGATGAAGCTTTGATCCAATAAAAGGGGTTTGATTTGGCGGGAATGTCTTTGTAATTTGACGTACAGCAGTTTGGGTGTGAACATTTCGCTGAGGGGTTCTGGACCAAGCCCTCCAATGACATCCTGTGGGTCCTTTGTGTACCACATGCGACCAAATTTGCGGATATTGCTGAAGACCATACGCTGATCTCCCAGGAAATTAAGCAGAACTCGGTCATAGGGTTCTACAGGTTCAGATTTTTTCTCCAACCGCATATCGCCGCTCATGCGCAAGTGGGCAAACAGGTGGCCTTCATCCAGTGGAAAATGCATGAATTTTCCGCGGCGTCTTGCGTCAATGATGGTTTTATCCATAAGGGCTTGTTTGAATTGGCTTGCATCAGGCTGGGCGATGATCTTAGCCCAATTCACTTCAACGGTCTGGATTTTTTGCCCAAGGACGGATGGTGCACCGCCTCCGCCTTTGAGCCGGCGTATGATGGTTTCAACTTCAGGGAGTTCTGGCATTTGTAATTGTCTCAGGAATCCTTTGCAATGCTAATTTTTTTTCCCAGGCTTGGTCCGATAATTGCTTCATTGCCTGTTTCTGTGATCTTGATTCGCATGGTCTGGTCGTATGGCGTTCGAGAGATCAATTTGATGTGTGCACCTGGTCGGATGCCAAATTTTCCAAGATAGCGCAAAACCTGGGGATCTTCGTTAGGAACTCGGAGAACATGCCCTTTGTTCCCAATCTTAAGACTGCTTAATGCTGTTTGCTCTATTTCAGGAATTTCCAGGTTGATATCCGGGATCGGATCCCCGTGCGGATCAAATTTGGGGTGATCGAGGGCTGCGTCAATACGTTTTTCAAGGAGGGACGACATAGCATGTTCAAGGATTTCTGCTTCAGCGTGGACTTCATCCCAGGTGTAGCCTAATTTCTCCACAAGATAAATCTCTATCAGCCTGTGGCGTCGGATGATCTTTAATGCTGCCTGCTGTCCGAATGCGGTGAGTTTGACACCCTGGTGTTTTTCGTAGGTGAGATATGGTGGCTCGGTTTTGGATAGTTTTTGCACCATATTGGTCACAGATGCAGCAGAAATACCTAAAGCCTGGGCAAGCTGGTTGGTCGAAGCCCTGCCGCCGCTGAGGGTGAATTCATAAATACGTTTTAGATAATCCTGGATATTTTCGCTGATTTTCTGGGGCATGACTTCCTTTTTTAAAAATCAAAAATTAGGCTGACCTAAATTATGATAGCACATTCAAGGGACACCGTCAATCAATTTACAGGCCTTATTGAAAATTTTACCTATGGTTCCTGAGCGATTATGATAAGTTCGGTCTATTTTTG
>LGHA01000014.1 GCA_001508595.1 Anaerolineaceae bacterium 46_22
CCGACACAAACCCCAACCCACACGCCGACTTTAACACCGACGCCAAGTCCCACCATTACGCCGACTGACATGGATACGCCTACTGCAACACCCACGAGAACACCAACACAGGCACCAACACAGGCACCTACATCTACGCAGAACCCAACTAGCACGCCAACAGAATCACCTTCTGCAACGCCTTCGGTGACAGACACCACCGGGGGCTAAGACTCGTTAAAATAAAGCTAATTGTGATGCGCGGTACTCAGGAGGGTCAATTTGGATTTGTTCAATAAACAAATCTCGGGTCAGTAACGCGTTTGCGTCTAAATCCCGGATGAGACGGAATTTTACTGTGAGAAAATTGTGATCCAGTATTTCGCCTAATATTGGATCACGTTGTTTTTTGTATGCGAGAAGATTTGCCCGACTGCCAGGGATAACCAGTACATTTGTCCGGGTATATCCATTATTTTCCCAAATAAGTTTTGATACGATGGCGGTTGATAACACGTGAAAGCTGTAATCTGGCTTGCCATCAAGATCGTCAAGCCATAGAATTGGGTTATCCCCCCGGCTTTTATAATTCAGTCTTTCACCCATATCTAATAGAATTTTACGAATTTTGTTCACCTCAGCTTCTCTAAGTTCTGCCTTTTCGTTTTCCCGCAAACGCCAGATGTGATCTTTCTGATTGATAAGTTCAGCGTAAGAGTCGAGACAGTTTAGCAAGGCTTTGTCCCCTGGTGTGAATCGGCCTGGAAAAGTTTGATAAACAAAGGTTTTAAGATCCTGGGCTGTTGTTTCTTGAACTTCAAAAAGGTACTTGAGAAGGCTTTGTTCAACACGATCAATCAAGGATGTTGACTGCTTCGATGGATTTTTTAGCCTCCAATCTGTGGTTTCAATCGAGGCTGTTTCTGCCCCAATTCTGATTAAGAGATCTCCTTCTGTAAACAGGGATTCAATCCATTTTTGAGTCTCGGAGGCTGCATTATTTGGGTTTTGAAGAAAAATATCCAGGGCAAGCTTGTGTTCACTTGCTAATCCCGTGATCGCTGAAGTGTGGATTTGTTGATAACTTGCGGGTTCACCCTTTTGGTTCAGGTAATCTCTCACAGATTGGTGGGCAATTTTAATTGCTGAAGCAGGTAGATCATGATGGCGTGGGTTTGGATTCTTATGCCAGTGGCATTGCGCTATTTGGTCATCCAAAGAATGGGCGAAGGCCGACAGGGTCAGACCGGATGTCTCAGCTGCCATCAACGCAGCTAATAAGAGCATTGGCTCATTTTCGGCGATAAGCCCATATAGTTTTAGGTCGGGATGGTAGAAATCCTTAAAGGTATCGAAAACAGCTTTCAGTGCGTTGGTGTGCCAGTTCCAATCATAGCGCTGCCGAAAAAGGACATTTCGGATCGGTGTTATTGCTTCCTGACCCCATATCCATCCCGTCCACAAGGCTGAAAGCGTCCAGAAAGCCTGGTTTGGTCTTGGAATAGCGGCGAAGATTGCGGAAAAGAATCCTTGATCTGGTTGCGGCGTCAGCTCTCTTATGCGTCCGGGAAACAAGAAAATCCCCGGGTCTTCTGAATAAGATTCGCCCCAGTTCTGTAGTGGGATTGGGGTCGAAAGGACTTGCCACGACTTGATTGACTCTTCGAGAACCTTCCAGAGATTCCGCTCCTGGTAAACGTTGGGAACGACAATTTGTCGTGGACGATTTCGAGGTGAGGGGTATGCCCATAAGGTATTGCCCAAATCAGCGGCGGATAGGATTAGCGCAATTAGCAGATCACGGCGTCTTGCGCTTTGATCCAGGCTGTTGAGTTTATTGATGATGGTTTGTAAGATAATGATTGGTCGTGGTGGATAAGCGTTAAGGGCGTTCAAGACCTGGGATCGCAGCTTTTCATCGTTGCCAACTATCCTGTTAAGGGCACGTGCCTGGTGGAGTTGAATGGATGGCAAGGTGCCCATGATTTCCTTGTCTTCAGATGTGACTTCCTGTTCGCCGGCAGCACCACAAAAAGGGCACTCAACCTGGGCTTGAAAGGGATAATCTGCCCCTTTTTCCCAAAGAAAGGAATCGGCTTCGATGCGGTGTTTACAATTAGCACACCTTACGTGATACAGGCTCCGAATGTAGGGCTCCATGCGCTCATCGCCTTTGGGTGCAACTGCCAGGTCTTGCAGCGATGCGATTAATTCCGATTCCTGGGGAGCGGTGGCGATAATTTTCAGCATAAAAGCATGGATTGGGTTGTTGACGGTGGTCAGAACCTGGAATCCGGCAGATGCGATTTCTACAGGGACCATGGGATTAAAACCAAAGGGATCAAGCACCCTGTCTCTTGGTGAGAGATATTTCAGGCACCATTCACTTACCATGCCGCTGGGGATTGGCGGTAAAAACCGCCCAAGCGGCAGGTCCGGGATTGAACCTTTGCCGGGGATATAAGGTATGTCCATCGAAACTTTCTTTTTAAGTCGAGCTTCCGATGTGTGTGTGATGCTGTTCTCGATTGTAATCGTTTAAAGACGAACTTTCTTGAAATCAGTCTTTAAGTTTGAGGATATGAACTTGATACGGATTAATTTTTAACAATTTATTTTCTGTTGTCTGGTTATCAAATAACGAAACCCAGTCGCCATCAGGCAGCTGATAAGTCAGCTCACGACTGGAAAAATTTAAAATCACTATTATTTTGTCAGCACCTAAGGTTCTGGTAAAGGCGAGGAGATGCCCCGGATCTGTAATTGCTGGATTGAAATCCCCACGTTGTAAGGCGGGTTCATTTTTCCGGATTCGGATGATGTTTTTTACAAAGTTCAGGATCGAATCCGGGTCGGCTGTTTGACTTTCAACATTTCTCTCATTGAAATTTGAATGGACTGGCAGCCAGGGTTCTATTATGGAAAAACCAGCGTTTTCTTCATCGTTCCACTGCATGGGGGATCGGCAGCCATCCCGCCCTTTGAATAGTGGCCAAAAAGTTTTACCGATGGGGTCTTTTATATCAGATTTCTTTCGAATTGGAATGTCCCGCATACCGATTTCTTCACCATAATACATGAAAGGCGTCCCTTTTACTGTCAGAAGCATTGCAGCAGCAACTTTCGCCCGCCTGTCATCCTCGCCAAAGCAATAGCGAGAGGCAGTGCGTGTCATATCATGGTTGCTGAGAAAATTATTTGGCCAGGCATTCACTGATAAGGATTGATACCATTCAGTCAATGATGTTAAGAATCGTTTGGGATGCCAGCGATTTTCTGCAAATTTAAAGTTAAAGGCAGCGTGAAGTTTGTCATTCCCGCAGTAATTGGCTGTTCGTTCTGTATCTGCCAGGAAGGTTTCGCCCACGACATATGTCTGGTCGTATTGATCTAAAATATCGCGAATATCCTTCAATAAGGGCATCATCTCGGGTTGGCTGACATCATGGATATGCTCCTGGCGGTCAAAAGCACGAATGCCAAATTTCGGCGGGTTATCTTTGAATTCCGGATCTTTGAAGTAAGCATTAAAGACATCAAGCCTAAAGCCGTCAACACCTTTGTCAAGCCAGAAGCGGAAAACATCCAGCATCTCCTGTCGAATGTCCGGGTTTCGCCAGTTAAGATCGGGTTGTTCCTTGTAAAACATGTGATAGTAATACTGTCCCAGGTCGGGATCATACTCCCAGGCTGATCCACCAAAGATCGCCTGCCAATTATTGGGCGGGTCGCCGTTTGGTTTGGGATCCTGCCAGAGATACCAATCGTAATAGGGGTTATCCTTCGATTTATTTGATTCAAGGAACCAGGGATGTTGATCGGAAGTATGGTTGAGCACTAAATCCAGGATGATGTGGATCTTTCTGCGTTTTGCTTCCTCAATCAATTGTGAAAAATCAGCCATCGTGCCAAATTTTGGATCGATATCCTTATAATTTGCCACGTCATAACCGAAATCAACATCAGGTGAAGGAAATATCGGTGACAGCCAAATGGCATCGATACCCAGGTTCTCTAAATAATCGAGCCGGCTGATAATCCCTTTTAGGTCACCAATGCCATCATCATTTGCATCCATAAAAGAACGTGGATAAATTTGGTAAATGATACCGTCACGCCACCACAAGAATTCATCTGTCATTCTTCGTCCTCCGCTCGAATCCAATTTCGATTAAATTATAGTAGATTATTGTCTCTTCGCAAAATCAAACCGGAACTTTCTTTGATATCTTCATTGAGTTTAGTTTAGTATATTTGAGTGCAAATATGGAAAATTTATGCCTGGCAGCGCATTAATTCCCTTGCACCTCATCTTGATATGTGCTAAAATCACAGGTGAGTTGATAAGCCTCGGCTTATTTTTCATACCCTTTACGTCGAAAAGTGGGTTCCCCCCACTTTTCTTTGTATCAAGCAAGTTTTGTTAGTTATTTGGAGTAAGTGGAAACATGAAAAGTGAATTTGCGCTAGCATTTAATGAAGTTGTTGAGGATCGACAGCTATCCAGAGATGTGATTCTGGACGCGCTTGAATCAGCAATGGTTTCAGCCTATCGCAGGGCTGTTAATGCTTCTAACGCGCAGTTAGTTGAAGCAAAAGTTGATCTGGATTCCGGAGATGTACGGATATTCGCGGAAAAAGAAGTTGTTGAAGATGTTCAAAATGAACAAACCGAAGTTTTGTTAAGTGAAGCCAAAAAGGTAGAACCTGAGGCAGAACTTGGTGATATGGTTGTTGTGGATACAACGCCTGAAGATTTTGGGCGTGTTGCTGCACAAACGGCACGTCAGGTCATTCAACAGCGCATTCGGGAAGCAGAACGCGAGATTCAATATGAGTATTTCGCCAAGCAAGTTGGCGAGATCGTCAGTGGTGTTGTGCAGGCGATCAGCGGCCGTGGCGCGACCATTGGTTTGGATAAAAAGGCTGAAGGCACCATGCTTCGGAAGGACATGATCCCACGAGAACGATTACGCGTTCATGACCGCATCCGCTGCCTTATTTATGATGTTAAAGAAAGCGGCCGAGGCCCGATGATCTATCTTTCTCGTGCGCATCGCAAATTCCTGCGTCGTTTGTTGGAAAACGAAGTTCCTGAAATTTATCACGGTGTTGTCGAAATTCGATCGATCGCCCGTGAACCCGGTCAGCGGGCAAAAGTTGCTGTCTCCGCAACACAGCAGGGCATTGACCCTGTTGGCGCCTGTGTAGGGGTGCGCGGTGTCCGAATTCAGGCGATTGTCCGTGAGCTGAGCGATGAAAAAATTGATGTGATTGAGTGGAGCAGTGATGCTGCGGCTTTCATTGCCAAAGCAATCAGCCCGGCTCGTGTGGTTGGCGTTTATTTGTCTGAAACTGAGGAAGATGGAAGAACAGCGACTGTTGTTGTTCCAGAGGACCAGCTTTCACTTGCAATTGGGCGGGACGGTCAAAATGCCCGATTGGCTGCCAAACTAACAGGCTGGCGAATTGATATCAAGAGCCAGGTTGAAGCAGCGGGCGAATCACTTAAGAAACTACAGGAAGACCAACAATACCAGGAAATGGCAGCTCGCGAAGCTGAGGCAATGGAGAAAATTGCTATCATGCTTGAAAAGAAAGCAGAAGGACGACCGCTGCCCCCTGAAGATTACGACTTCATGGCAAAATTCATCGACCGCGTGGAAAAACGGGTTGAGAAGAAACGACGTGAAGAGGACATTGAAGAACAACGACGTTATGAAGAAGCCCTGGCTACAGTTCCTGAATTGACCTTTGAAATTGACATTCTCAATGTGGATTTGAAAGAACACATCCTTTTCATCTTGCAGGAAGCAGGCATTGATACCCTGGGTGATCTCGTGCTGCAAATGCGGCTCGATTCAGATAAAATCCTTGCATTGAACGGCATTGGTCCAAAATCCTTTGAGGAAATAGCTGAACTGACCGATGCTTTGCGAGTCTCACCGGAAGAAAAGATTGTTGTCGAAGCTGAGGAAGTGGTACAGCCAGAAGAAGAACCGGCAGATCAGGCAGTTATTGAAGAGGTTGTTGAAGAATTGCCGGCAGAGGAAGTTAAGGAACCCCTGGAAGCAGTTGTTGAAGAAGAACCTGCGGAAGAGGTCATCGAAGAAGCTGTTAAACCGGTTAAGAAACAGCCAGTTGAAAAAGAAGAAGACGAGGAAGAAGAAGATTTCGACAAGCTCTTCTCGTATGATGCATCAAAATACGGGTATTACGAACCTGCACCTGCCCAATTTGAAGAAGGTGAAGAAGAGGATCGTGCAAAGCCCGAAAAGAAGAAGAAGCGGAAGAAACCCCGACCACCTCGAGAAGATATGGACGATTGGGAAGATTGGTAAATTTTAAAAAATTTATACATGAGTAGCGATTAGATGGTCAAAAAACCAAAGCGTCGAAGTAAACATGTACCAAGAAGAACATGTGTTGGCTGCAGAGAAGTCCTGTCAAAACGCTCAATGATCAGAGTTGTCAATGGGCCAGAGGGGGTTAAGGTAGACATCACCGGCAAGGCGCATGGCAGGGGAGCGTATTTACACGACAAACGATCTTGCTGGTTGCGCGGAATCAATGGCTCACTTGACCATGCACTGAGGACCAGGCTGACAGATCAGGAAAAAGAAGATTTACGAACCTTTATGGAAAATCAACTTCCTGAAGAAGAACTGGTTCAACCGGGGGCAGAGGAATCGTCAAGATGAGTTAAAATCATCTAATCGCTCATCAGCAAGAATAATATTTTTGGCCGCATTTTTATCTTGACGGTGAAAATGAGGTAGGGGAATACTAATGGAGGTTTTATATGAGCGATAACGATATCAGGAAAATTATTTTGCCTTACAGCATAAGCGTGAGGGAGTTGGCTGAAAAAATGGATGCCAGTCCCATTCAGGTCATCAAGGTCTTGATGGCTAATGGCGTTATGGCGAGCATTAATCAAAATGTGGATTTTGATACTGCCGCTGTCGTCGCCAGCGAATTGGGATTTGAACCAGAACTTCTTCAAATTGAAGAAGAAAAACCGGAAGATAAGGGTGAAGTTCCTTTATGGCGTCGTGTGATTGCTGATGAAAAGGAAGAAGATTTACAACCCAGGCCGCCAGTTGTGACAATGTTGGGGCATGTTGACCACGGTAAAACCAGCCTTTTAGATGCCATTCGAAAAACGAATGTCGCTGGTGGTGAAGAGGGTGGGATCACTCAGCATATTGGCGCCTACCAGATTGAGCACAACGGGCGCAAGATCACCTTTCTTGACACCCCTGGCCACGCAGCTTTTACTTCAATGCGTGCAAGAGGCGCTCAGGGTGCAGATATTGTCGTGCTGGTTGTCGCTGCGGATGACGGCGTTATGCCGCAAACACGTGAAGCTGCTAACCACGCCAAAGCTGCAAGAGTGCCGATCGTTGTGGCTTTAAACAAGATGGACTTGCCATCAGCTAATCCGGAAATGGCTAAAAAGCAGCTTGCAGAAATCGACCTTGTACCCGATGAATGGGACGGGGATACGATTATCGTGCCTGTCTCTGCAACGAAGATGCAAGGTCTGGATGACTTGATGGAAGCAATTTTGCTTGTTGCTGACAATAAGGAAATTAAAGCCAATCCTAAGGGTGAGGTTTTTGGTACAGTTGTTGAAGCGGAGTTGGATAAATTTCGTGGGACGATGGCTACTTTGCTTTTGCAAAATGGGACGATTGAAGTCGGGGATACCATCCTGGCTGGGAAAGCCCATGGTCGGATTAAAGCCATGTTTGATTTTCGTGGTAAACCGATTAAGAAAGCGGGTCCATCAACACCGATTGCAGTCATGGGGCTGAACGATGTACCCCGTGCTGGTGATATTTTCAGGGTGGTTGAATCTGAAAAGGAAGCACGAGCGATTGTTGAAGATATTGAAGCCAACGAAGTGCAGCAAAGTGCGGCACCTCGTGCAACACTGGAAGACCTGTTTGAGCGGCTTCAGGCGGGTGAAGAGCAGGAACTTCGTTTGATTGTAAAAGCAGATGTTCAGGGTTCTCTTGAACCGATTGTCAACTCCCTTAAAGAACTTGGCGAGAAACAATCGGAAGTGTCCATGAATGTCTTACACCAGGAAACCGGCAACATCACTGAGAGTGATGTTATGCTGGCTGCTGCATCGGATGCAATTGTGATCGGCTTTGCCGTTGACGCCGACAATGCTGCCAAACGATTTGCAGAAACAGAAGGCGTTTCAATACGCTTGTATACCATTATTTATCGCTTGATTGAAGATGTTGAAAAGGCACTCAAGGGTATGCTCGAACCTGAGCTGGTTGAGCGCACCATTGGATCAGCAAAAGTGCTTGCAACCTTTGCAGTTTCCCGTTTTAAAGTTGCAGCCGGATGCCGTGTTGTGGACGGAGAAATTCGACGAAATGGCAAGATTCGTGTGATTCGCAACAAAGATGTCGTTTTTGAAGGTGAAATTGGTTCCTTGAAGCGTGGCAAAGATGACGTGCGTGAGGTCCGCGTGGGATTTGAATGCGGTATAGCATTAAAACAATTTCATGAGTTTGAAGAGGGAGATTTGCTCGAGTGCTATGTGATTGAAGAGCAGGCTCGGTAAATTATTAGAAAGAAAGAAATAGTATGCCATCAAATATTCGATTAAAAAGAATTCAAGAACAAATTCAAAAAGTATTAACTGAAATCCTGGAAAACCGGGTCAATGATCCGCGAGTTGAGGGTGTTTATATTACTGATGTGACCATTGATCGTGAATTGGATTACGCGAATATCTACGTATCCTCATTGGCTGGTGAACCAGAAGCCGAAGAGATTTTAGAAGGCTTGCGAAATGCAGCTGGTTTTATTCGCTATAACCTCAGCCAGGAAGTTGAGCTGCGTGTCATGCCACGGTTGAGATTTTATTGGGATGATACACCTGAACGCGCAGAACGGATTGAAGAACTGTTGAATGAGATCCGTGAAGCGCGCGAAGAGCAGGCAGAAAATGCTGTCGAAGACATTGAAGAAATCGTTGAGGATGTGGATGACGAAGAAAATTGATCAAGATATTAAAGAAAAAATAAAAGCCAGCGAACGCATACTGATTGCCTCTCATGTGAGACCGGACGCAGATGCTGCTGGATCCTTGCTTGGCTTCGGTTTGGCACTTAAGCAAGCTGGCAAACAAGTGCAGATGGTTTTGGAAGACGGCGCAGATAAATTTCAATATCTGCCAGAATACGATCTGATCACACAATCTGCACAGGGGAAAGTGGATATGGTTATTGTTGTCGATTGCTCTGATCCAACCCGTGTTGGGCATGTTTTAGATGGTTATGGGCGACCAGACCTGGTTGTAGATCATCACAAAACCAACCTTGATTTTGGCACCTATAATGTTGTTGAACCGGAACAGGCTGCAACAGCAGCAATCTTATTTGATCATTTGCCAGAATGGGGTTTATCTTACTCACCCGAGGTTGCCAGCTGTTTGCTCTCAGGAATTGTGGGAGATACCATTGGCTTCCGTACATCAAATGTAAATTCAGACCTTTTACGGAAAGCAGCTTCTTTGATGGATTTAGGGGCAGACCTTGCAAATATTTACCAAGAAGAATTAGTGATGAAGCCATTTACTGCTGTTCGTTACTGGGGGTCTGGATTAAGCCGTTTGGAACATGAGGACGGATTGGTTTGGACGAGTTTAACCCTTGCTGACAGGGAAGAAATCGAGTATTCTGGAAACGATGATGCTGATTTGGTCAATGTGCTTTCCTCGGTAAAAGAAGCCGAGATTGCATTAATTTTTGTCGAGCAGTCACAAAATGAAGTAAAAGTCAGTTGGAGGGCTAGACCGGGATTGGATGTCTCAGGTATTGCATTCGAATTTGGCGGTGGGGGGCATGCCGCTGCAGCCGGTGCAGATATATCTGGTACCTTATCAGAGGTCATAAAGCGTGTTATCATAGAAACTAAGAAATTATTGAAGCAACAAAAAGCAATCAAGGGGTGATCGATAAAGGATCTTGGAGTTTGGAAACACTATGAGTGAACAAGAATTTGATTTAAAAAATGCTGTCTCAGGGGTTCTGGTGATTGATAAGCCAGTTGGGATGACATCACATGATGTTGTCCAGGTTGTCAGACGAGGTACGGGCATTCGACGTGCCGGTCATACAGGGACCCTTGACCCCCGTGCGTCAGGTGTCCTGGTTGTTCTGGTCGGTCCGGCTGTCAGGCTGAGTGAGTATGTTTCAGCTTCTGACAAACGCTACCAGGCGATTATTCGGTTGGGTGAAAGCACGGATACCTACGATGCTGATGGCGAGATTACCCGTCGAGAAGCCGTTAATATTACCCAGGAGCAAATTGAAGAAGCCTTGACCCAATTTGAAGGCACTGTTGAACAGGTGCCCCCTGCATATTCTGCAAAGAAAATCAACGGCCAGAAAGCTTATGAACTGGCTCGAAAGGGTGAAGAAGTTGAACTGGATGCCAAGGAGATTGATGTTTATCACCTGGAGCTGCTTGAATGGGACAGCCCTGAAGCGATCATCGATGTTTACTGCTCTTCAGGGACATACGTCAGGTCTCTTGCAAATGACCTTGGGGAAGTTTTAGGCTGCGGTGGTCACCTGGTTGGCTTGCGCCGAACGAAAAGCGGTGAATTTGCCCTGAGAGATGCCATTCAGTTACGAAAACTTGAAGAAGCATTTGACAACGGTGATTGGTACAAATACTTGATCCCTGCAGCAGAAGCATTGAGCGATTGGCCTTCAAGAGAACTGAGCTTTGAAGAAGTTGACCTTGTACGTCATGGTCATCGTGTTCCTGTTGAAGAAGTACCTGAAAACCCCGATCATTGGGTGAGGGCAATCAGTCAACAGGGTGAGCTTGTTGCCTTGCTTGAATATTTGCCTGAAGAAAAAGAATGGCAGCCAAGAAAAGTATTCTTTACCTAATCAAGGACAGCAAAAAGAACGGACCAAATGAACGCCCTTTCTTCATTAAAATGAGGGAGGGCGCTCTTTTTGAATGAAAGCCATTAAGATGATGTTGAAAGACCGCTACGATTTGCAAAACACGATAGATTTTTTCGAATTGACACCTTTGCCTTATCAAAAGACCTGTATCACCATTGGCAACTTCGATGGTGTACATCTTGGGCATCAAGCGATCGTTTCACAAATGGTCGAACAAGCCAATGCAAATGGCAAACCTTTAATCGTTATAACTTTTTGCCCCAATCCTTCTGACTTTTTTAATCCCCATATCCAATCTTTTTATCTCTCAACACCTGATGAAAAGGAAGCGCTCTTACTGAGCCTTGGTGTCGATCGCGTTCTGACGTTCAAATTTGACCGGAATTTTGCAAATCTAAGCCCAGTCGAATTCCTGACTGGTTTGAAAGAAAAACTTGCCCTTGAGACGCTGGTTGTTGGTGAGGATTTTGCCCTTGGTAAAAACAGACAGGGGACCATTCCAGTCCTGAAAGAAATTGGTGAAAAATTGTCTTTTAGACTTGAAGTATTACCTTCTGTCAGATTGGGCAGCAAAGATATTTCATCAACCAAGATTCGCAAGCTTTTGGACCTGGGGAAAGTTGATGAGGTTGCTGACTTGTTAGGCAGAAACTATGCTATTTCTGGCATTGTAAGCCATGGTTCAGATCGCGGTGCAAGGATTGGATTGCCAACTGCCAATATCACCCATTGGCCTAAGAAAAAACTCCCAGCCATTGGTGTCTATGCCACCCATGTTGACATGCGGGATGAAAGTTACCGGGGAATCACCAACGTTGGCTACCGTCCTACATTTGAAAACCAGGAAAAAGCCAACATCGAAACATTTATCTTTGATTTTAACGACGACATCTATGGCGAAGAAATGAAGGTTTCTTTTTTTGCAAGAATCAGGAATGAACAAAAATTTTCAGGTGTGGAGGCGTTTCTCGCCCAAATTGAACGAGATAAAGCAGCGGCACAAAGGATCTTCAGAAATGACGAGGAATAGACGCATTTATTTACTAAGCCCACGGGATTTATCCCCTGAGACTATTGCTGTTACCTTTGCCAAAACTTCCCGTTCTCCCAAACCCTTTGACGAGATTGCTTCTGAGCTAACCGACGATCGTTCTGCCGAATTTCATGAAAAATGGGTGGTCGGTTATGGGCATGCTTCTGTTGCTGAGCATGCCGTTTTGCACCTGGCATTGGAAAATGTTTCACGCCTGGCAATTGAGACAGTTGAAGGCAACCGTCTGGCTTCATATACAGAAAAATCCAGCCGATATCAGCAGTGGGACCAGGATGCCTTTTATGTCCCAGAAGCGCTTGCAGAAGGAAAATTAAAGCAAGTTTTTATTGATACCTGTCATTTGCTTTTTAATATCTACCAGGAAAGCATCCCAGCAGTTGAAAGCTGGTTGAAGAGGGTACGACCTCAAAATCAACGGGAATCCGATAGTGCCTACAACCGGCGGATTCGGGGCGAGGCCGTTGATAACTGCCGGTTTTTGTTACCGGCTGCATCTTTAGCAAATGTTGGTGTAACGATCAACGCCCGCTCCCTGGAGTATGCAATTTGTAAAATGCTGAGTTCGCCATTGCAGGAAGTCAGGGAAATCGGGGAGAAATTGCGTGAGGTTGGACAAAATGAAGCGCCAACCCTGGTTAAATATGCTGCATGCAATCAGTATTTGGTCAATACCCGGAAAAAGTTGTCAGACGATACAAAGGATCTCTCAATCGGGTTGTCTGAAGGGGGGGTGAATCTCCTCGATTGGGATAAAACCGGTGAGCAGAAGATTGTAGCTGCACTTCTCTACCGATTTGGCGCAAACTGTGATTTTCAGGCTTGTTTGGAATATGTTCAGGGTCTTTCCACAGATGAATTTATTAAACTGGCATCGGATTTGATGTCTGGTCGTGGAAAATTTGACCAGCCCTTGCGGGAATTCGAATATGCACATATGACCTTTGACCTGGTGATGGACCAGGGGGCATATTTTGAGTTCAAGCGCCATCGAATGATGACACAAACGACGGGTGCATTATCCCCGAAATTCGGATTTGCCGTTCCAAGAGCGATCACAGAAGCAGGATGTGAAGAAGACTACACAAGAGCAATGGATCACGCAGCACAAGTTTATGATGAAATTGCCAGGCTAAATCAAGACACTGCCAGTTACATCATCCCGAATGCTTACAACCGTCGGGTCTTGTGCACGATGAACTTGAGGGAGTTTTTCAATTTCTGCCGTCTCAGGTCAGCAGAGAACGCACACTTTTCAATTCGCCGAATCTCCCAATGGATGGCAGAAAAAGTAGAGGATATTTACCCGGTTTTGGGGTCTTACCTCGATCGACCCAAAGAAGAAACCTGGCAAGATATCGAAGATCGTTACTTTTCACAAGTGTAAGGCTCAATCGTGAATTTTATTAAATCAATGGGTGGAATTTTCTGGAGTCAAAACGAGAAGCGTTTGAGGATGTTTTGGCGTCTGCTTATTTTCAGCCTTCTTTTGTTTGGCTTAATGATGCTCTTTTCCACTTTGGCAGGGATAATTAATTTCACAAATGCATCTTCCATGCTTGCCTTTGTTATCCTTTTAGCTGTTTTATTAGCCTTGCTGATCGCTGGAAAGTGGATTGACAGAAGAGAAATCACTGGTTTTGGGCTTCAGCTTTCAAAAGCCTGGTGGCAGGATTTCGGCTTTGGTCTGTTTTTAGGTGCTCTTTTAATGGCGCTAATTTTCCTCGCTGCCTGGCTGACGGGGAGTTTAAAGATAAGCGGTTACTTCCAGAAGTGGATATCAAACACGCCCTTTATTTGGCAATTTTTGGATGCCTTGTTCTTTTTCATATGCGTTGGTATTTATGAAGAGCTAATTCTGCGAGGGTATTTGTTAATCAACCTGGCTGAAGGCTTGAAGTTCAATTGGTTTGGAAAGAAAGGGGCTTTGATCACTGCCCTGGTCATTTCGTCATTGATCTTTGGTGTATTACATATCGTTAATCCAAATGCGAGCTGGATCAGCACAATAACGATTTCGCTGGCAGGGGTTTTTCTTGGCTTGGGTCTGGTACTGACCGGCCGCCTGGGACTTTCGATAGGCTTGCATATCACATGGAATTTCTTCCAGGGCAATGTTTTTGGTTTCCCTGTCAGCGGAAGTCGTTTTGGTGTGTCATTAATTACGACAGAATTGACAGGACCGGTGTGGTTAACCGGTGGGGCTTTTGGTCCTGAAGCCGGGGCTCTGGGATTGATGGCGATGCTAATTGGTTGTTTGCTAATTCTGTTGTGGGTGCAAAGGAATGGGAAGTTGGCTTTGAGAAAAGAATTGACAGGCTATCAGCCGAAGACCAGACATGGATAAGTTTTGTTTTCGTTTTAACCTTGACAATTCAACCGGATTGCCTATAATTGATCCATAATTAAATAACCAAAGACCTTGATGAGGAAGAGTAGGCAGGCAGTCGGTGTCACAGCGAGCGGTAAAGGGTGAGAAACCGCACATGCGAGCGTGTTGAATGGGCCTCGGAGTTGTTGAAGCGAAAGGCATCGATTAGCTTCAAACGGACACACCGCCGTTACCAGGGTGAAAGGTATATGCAATTAACTGCTGTACCCGAGTAATGAGTGAGGCTGGCCTTTTCCTGTTGCATCATCAACAGGTTTTTTGTTTAAAGCCTGCCTAATCTGGGTGGCATCACGGACAATAACGTTCGTCCCATTTTTGGGACGGGCGTTTTTTATTTGCCCTTCCGCCATTACTCTGGCCATTGACCCATTATTAGAACCTGGAGGTTTAACATGTCTAAAGAGCAATACAAATATTTGTTGAACGAGAGCGATCTCCCAACCCAATGGTACAACATCAGTGCAGACATGCCCGTGGATCCAACGCCGGTACTCAATCCGCAGACGAAAGAGCCGATAACGCCTGAATTTCTGAACGTGTTGTTCCCGATGTCTCTTGTTGAGCAGGAAGTCAGCAAGGATCGCTATATTGAT
>LGHA01000162.1 GCA_001508595.1 Anaerolineaceae bacterium 46_22
AAAACGCTGTCCGCAGATGTGTACACAATCGGTTTCCCGGTTCGAATGTGCTCCTCCCCCAATTCTTTGATGATTTCTGTTCCGGAAGCAGGTCTATTTGCTAAGGTCCCTCGACCAATTTTCTGCTCAAAGACCGTCATGATCTCATCTGGAAAACCGTTGGGATAAGTCGGAGAAGGATATGGAAGGTGAATTCCCATCATCTCCCAATGCCCTTGAATTGTATCCTTACCTGCAGATAAAGGCTGCATTTTTCCATAACCACCTTTTGGGTGTTCTGTTGGTGAAACCCCCTCTATTGTCTCAACATTGCCCAAGCCTAGCTTTTCCATGTTAGGCAAATCAATACCGCCTAAAACTTTGGCAACGTTGCCAATGGAGTTTGAGCCTTCATCGCCATAATCCGCAGCATCAGGTGCAGCCCCAATGCCAACGCCGTCCAATATGATAACTGAAATTCGATTAAACAAAGCACCTCCGATTTTTGTTTGACGCGTAATTAAAATTTTACCTGTTCTCGTACGACAATCGCGAATTCTTCGTCGCAAAATAATTTATTCTACACGCTTGTTATAATTATAAAAGATGTATGCGAATAAGGAGGATTTATGTTGAAAGTAGCAGTGATTGGCGGCGGATCGACTTACACCCCTGAACTCATCAATGGATTTATCGAAAGGCAGGATCAATTTCCATTAGACCGATTGTGGTTGATGGATATCGATAGTGAAAGATTGGATATCGTCGGCCGTTTCGCAAAGAGAATGGCTAAATCCAAACATGCCAAATTTACAATTGTTTTGAGTAACAATCAACAAGAAGCAATTGAAAATTCCTCCTATGTCATCACACAATTGCGTGTTGGTCAAATGGAAGCGCGCCGCGAAGACGAATATCTTGGAAAACGACACGGTTTAATTGGACAGGAAACAACCGGGGTTGGCGGGATGGCAAAGGCATTGCGAACGATACCGGTGATTTTGGAAGTCGCCAACGACATTGAAAAATATGCGCCAGGTGCATTGCTGGTAAACTTTGCCAATCCATCAGGACTGGTGACTGAAGCCTTATTCCGGTATGCACCGGGAGTCACTTCAGTTGGCGTGTGTAATTCAGCACTGACCACAAAAATGGAGATGCTGGAAATTATAAACGAATATTTGGGCACCAATTTTTCACCATCGGAAGCAAGAATTCAGACCCTGGGTTTAAATCACCTCACCTGGTATTACGGGTTTGAAATTCAGGGTCATGATTATTGGCCAGAAATCATAGCAGAGCTCATCAATCAAATGCGCAATCAAGAAGACCCCTACTTCGATCCACACACACTGGAAAAGCTTCAAATGCTCCCAAATTCATATCTGCGATATTTCTATTACACTTCCAAAATGCTTGAGAAACAGGAGCACTGGCCTCCTTCCAGAGCGGAAGAGGTAATGGAAATTGAAAGGGATTTGCTTGAAAGTTATAAGGACGAAACCCTCTCTGACCCACCCGAGAATTTAATGAAACGCGGCGGTGCTTATTATTCAACCGTAGCAACCCAACTCTTAAACGCTCACTATAATGATCTGGACGAAGTTCATGTCGTCAATACTCAGAACAACGGGGCTGTTCCATCCTGGAACAAGGATTGGGTATTGGAGATACCCTGTCATATTAATGCGAAAGGCATCTTCCCAATAGCAACTCCGCCGCTGCCTCTGGAATGTGAAAGCGTAATTAACACCATCAAAGCTTACGAAATCCTAACCGCACAGGCTGCAGTAAATGGTGATCGTGATGCCGCTTACAAAGCGCTATTAGTTCACCCTCTCGGCCCTTCAGCGGATAAAATCTCAACAGTATTGAATGACATGCTCGAAACAAATCGGCGATACCTGCCAAATTTTTTTAAGGAGTGATCAAAATTGGGTAGAGATTTCCAGCACAATAATCAGGAAAAACCATATCTTCTGGGAGTTGATACTGGCTCCAGCAAAACCCATGCTCTGATATCTGATAAGTCAGGAAGGATGATTGGGTTTGGCGAATCAGGATGCGGCAATTACGAAGTGGTCGGTGCAGATGGCTTTATTGAAGCTGTAAATGATGCTGTAAATAAAGCTTTATCATTCGCAGGTGTCAATAAATTCGAAATTGCTTCGATGGGCTTTGGCTTCTCTGGATACGATTGGCCTTCTGAAACACCAATCATGGTCAAGGCTATCCGCTCCCTCCAGATCAACAGACCTTATCAATTCGTGAACGATGTCATGCTCGGGTTGATCGCCGGGTCTACAGAAGAATTTGGTGGAGCAAGTGAAATGATTTGGCGAGCGATGCTCTCAGTCACCTACGCCTGGTCTAAACGGGGACCAGAAACACGCCTAACCCAGTTATTCATTGATCATGCCCGGGTTGAAAGTGAATTTGAATTAATTGAAGGCCTTGCCACGGATAAAATCCATCTTGATCCATCATTGGCAATAAACATCATTCAACTCGCTCGCAAAGGAGATTTACAGGCAAGAGAAACAGTAAGATTTTCTGCTAATGAGTTAGCTTTGAATGTAAATGCTGTTATCCGGCAGTTAAAATTTGAAACCATCGAATTTGAAGTTGTAATGATGGGAAGTGTCTTCAAAGCCGGGGATATTTATTGTAAACCATTTCAAGAAACGATTCTGAACTTTGCCCCAAAGGCGAAGTTCGTCCAGCTGCTTGTCCCACCAGTTGTCGGAGCAGTGCTATTGGCTGCTGAGGAATCAGGGCTGCCATCCAAATCATTACGAAAGCAATTATTCCGAACTGTTGGGGATTTTTTATCTTAATGTCAATAGAACCAATTCTATTCAACAAATAACATGAATTTGCTGTATACTTGCAGTGAAGTCTGTCCAATTCAAGCAAATCCTCACTTTCAAGGGATTGGCGAGATACCAATGGAAATTTCTAATGATCAGGAGAGAAATAATGGAAAAATTGGCAGTGCTTGGCGGTGACCCAATCCGAGTGGAAAAATATCCCGCCTGGCCGATTTTCGACGAGCGCGATATTGAGGCTGTCACAAGGACTGTAAAATCAGGACGTTGGGGAGGGGGGAGGTCTTCCGTATCCCAGCCCTAATACTGCTGAGTTTGCAGTTAAATTTGCAGAAATGCAAGGGGGTAGTTATGCCGTACCCATGATAAACGGCACCATCACAATGGAAGTGGCATTGAGGGCAGCAGGCATTGGTTGGGGTGATGAGGTTATTATCCCGGCTTACACTTTTCAAGCAACAGCATATGCGCCAATGGCTGCAGGTGCCCTCCCTGTGCTGGTTGATATCGATTCGGATACCTATTGCATCGACCCCAGTAAAGTTGAAGAAGCCATAAATGAGAAGACCAAAGCGATTATTGTGGTCCACATTGCCGCCCAAATGGCGGAAATGGATGCAATTATGGAGATTGCAAGCAAGCACCAACTACTTGTCATTGAAGATAGTGCCCACGCACACGGAGCAAAATGGCGTGGCATGGGTGCTGGCACCATTGGAGATTTTGGCTCATTCAGCCTTCAATCCGCAAAGAGCCTTACCACAGGAGAAGGCGGCGTCTTATTGTGCAAAGATCCTGAAATGGCACAGAGAGCATCAAGCATCATTGATTGCGGACGCCCGAAAGATCCCGAGGGAAGAGAATACACCATGGGCGTTAATTATCGCTGGTCAGAATTACATGCAGCACTGGGATTAGTCGCACTGGAACGCTTTCCTGACCAACTAAAAGAGCGCGAGTCAATGGCAGATTACCTGGAGGAATCCTTAAGTGAAGTGCCCGGTATCAAAATGTTAAAGCGCGATTTGCGGCTTACCAAGCGAAGTTTTTATCGCTACATCATAAAAATTGATCCGGAATTTTTTGGATGTAATAACGAGACCTTTTGCCAGGCGCTGAAAGCGGAAGGCATTCCTGTTGACACAGGTTATCCCCCAATGAACCAATACGAATTATTCCAGCCAGGGCTCTCAAAATTACCTGTACCCTCTGCATTCCCGGAATATTTTGATTTTGAATCCATGTCGTTTCCAGTTGCTGAACGCGCACGGTGGAAAGAATCGGTGTGGATGGGCGAATCTATTTTCCGTTCAGGCAAGCAGGGCGTGGATGACTTGATTGCCGGTCTAAATAAATTGGTCAAGCATCGCGATGATCTCAACGCCTTAAACCCAAACGCATAAAACCCAATGAAAACAAAAAACTGCAGTGGTTAAACCCAGCAGTTTTTTCATTTAATTGAAGATGTCCATCAATATCCCATTGCACAGCCATCTTTTCGGGGGTCGGAACCTGCGGTTAGGACACCGCTTTTTGGATCACGTTGAATAACCTGACCGCCGCCAAAAATAATCCGTTCCAGTCCGCTAATGGGCGTCACGTGATGACCCTTGCGGGATAGAGCAGCCATCTCATCAAAACTAAAACCTCTTTCCAACAAAACTTTCCCACCAGGATCTTCGGACCCTATGCCTTCTCCCGGTTGATCATCGATGTTGAAGCGAGGCATGTCCAGAGCTTGCTGAGGATTATGGTTAAAATCCACCATGTTTGATAACACTTGAAGATGCGCCTGGGGCTGCATAAAACCACCCATGATGCCAAAACTGGCAAATAATTCGTCATCCTTTGTGATCATCCCGGGAATAATTGTATGATAAGGTCGCTTACCACCCTCTAATGCGTTGGGGTGTTCTGGATCCAGGCTAAACAAGGCTGCTCGATTCTGAAGCAAAACACCGGTACCGGGGACAACCAGACCAGTTCCTGGGCCCGTATAAAGGCTGGTGATGAAAGAACAGGCATTGCCGTCACCATCCACAACACTCAAATAAACCGTGTCATCTCCCATAGCATGAATGTCCGATTTCAAGTGCTGGGCTGCATGATCAGAATGTATCATTTTTCTGAGGGTTTGGATATAAGCCTCAGAAAATAATTCAGTGTATGGAATTTCCCCAAATTTTGGATCTGAAACCCAATTCAATGCCTCCACGAAACCCAAACGCATGCATTCGATTAATGTATGTGTCCGTTCCAAATTGTCCATTTTTTCGATATCAAATCCATTTGCAATTTTTGCAGCCACTATTGCCGCTAAACCCTGTCCGTTTGGAGGGCATTCGTACAGTCGAACACCGTGGTAATCGGCATAAATTGGGTCCACCCATTCTGCTTCAAAACCCTCCAGATCCGATGGTTCCAACCATCCATCATATTTCTGCACGTGCTCGCATAATTTTTCAGCGAAATCACCTGTGTAAATATAATCTTTTCCGAATTTTGCTATATTTGTCAGTGTTTCTCCAAGTGTTGGCAAAGTAATAACTTCACCCACCTCCGGTGCTCTCCCGTCGATAAGGAACTCATTGCCAGAAGGTTGCGCTGGACCAGTTACTTGAAGATGTTTTGGCTTGGTCTCGTCCAAATTTTTGCGCAGCAAACGAGGTGCGCTTAATTTCCAGGTCGCACCAATCCACTCTGTGACGGAATAACCTTCAAATGCATAGCGTATTGCTGGGGCGAGCAATTCGTTGAAAGACATTGTGCCAAATCGGTCCCGCAGTGCTTGCCATCCAGCAACAGCACCCGGGAGGCTTACCGCTTGACCGGTATAAAGAGGGACTTTTTCGTAACCTGCCCGCTTCAATTCATCAATCGATGCGCTCATAGCACTTGGGCCGCTCCCATTTAATGCAAACACCTTTTTGGCTTTCGCATCCCAGTACAGGGCAAAACAATCGCCACCCACGCCGTTAGCAAAGGGTTCAACAACATTTAGCGCAGCCGCAATGGCAATCGCTGCATCAGCAGCATTGCCCCCTTTACGGAGGATATCCAGTCCCGCAAGGCTTGCCAGGGGTTGACTTGAAGCTACCATACCATGTATTGCCATGACATTGCTTCGACGAGAACGAAATTCAAAATCGTATTGCATCTTATTTACGTATCCTTTTGAATCGATAAACTGAACGTAGATTATACATTAACTGCTTCTTGAAGACGGAAAATATGAAAGAATTCGGATCATGCGCCTATTTGGACGAAAGGGTGGAATAATTACTGGATGCTCCCCTGTACATTTGGCGCATACCAACCGTGGATGAAATTATACGCTCATTTAGTATTCATAATGTCAATGCCAGATGCACATGGGATGGGTATATTGGCAGGTTTAATTGTCAAAAAAGTCCAGATAAAGAAACGCCCTTATGGGGACACCTGATGAACCACCAGTACATTATTGGGCTTCAGATGAATTTGACTTTGATTATGCCTATTTTGTCAGCTATTCAGCATTTGTCAGC